>CAYXGR010000225.1:0-2600 GCA_964464525.1 uncultured Planctomycetaceae bacterium | reverse complement strand
GCCGCCATGCCCGTGAATTCGATCTTGCCGCTCATGGACCGGGCCTCGATCTGTCGGGTGCCATGCTTACACGTCTCGGCCTTATCGAGGCGGGTAAGCATGCCGAGCACAAGACAGGCCGATACCACTCCAAAATCGTCAACTCCCAGCCGCCATGCCCGTGAATTCGATCTTGCCGCTCATGGACCGGGCCTCGATCTGTCCGCCTCCTCCGTTGAGAATGCCTTTCAGAAAACCGTCGCCGGTCGCCACATCCTGAATGTCGAATCCCTTCAGATCGGCGCTCACCGATCCTTCCACGGTCGTCAGCAACAGGTTCGCCGTCGTTGTTTGCGCAATCGTCAACTGGATTTTGCCGGTCGTCGTCTCGGCCGCGATCTGACCCTCCGGCGGGGGCGTCAGACGCATCGTCACGTCCGCATCGGTGGTCATCGCCTTCACGTTTCCCGTCGTATCCATCACGGTCACCGATCGGTTGGTCGTCTCGGCGACCACGCTTCCGTTGACACGGGTGATGTCGATGGCCCCGTTTTCCGTGTGGATCTCCACGCTGCCGGTCAACTCGCTGACTTCGACAGGCCCGTTGCCAACCAGTATTTCGACATTGGCCCCGTGGGGTACCACCAGGCGCAAGTCAAATACGATGTCCTCGTCGGCAAGGCCCTCAGCGACGGTCGCATCGATATCCAATCGGGCGGAGTCGACGAAGGATCGCTCGGCGGTAACGGAGGATTGGGTGAGGAATTCTTCGAGGAGGTCATTGCCAAGGCCCTCTTTGATGATGATTTCGGTGATATGGAGTGTGCCGGTTTCGGCGGTGTCAGATTGGGAGACGCTGACACGACTGGTGGGCAACTCGATCCGGATGGTCTTGATGCTGGAAAAATCGATCGTACTCGTCGAACGTTCGATGTTCGGATTGTTGGGATCGATCCCGTCGGGGGCCGGAACAGTGACCCCATCCGAGTTAATCAGACTCCCGGGGACAACGTTATCGCACGCGGTTCCGCAGGCCCCTGCGATCACGATCGAGGCGGCGGCCATCATTCTTTGAATTCGCACCGTAAGGCTCCTTGAATAGAAAGCGGTCGGCCGGATTCGGCGCCGCTATGGATTGCTTATCGGTCAGATTTCCGGTTCAATTCAGAGATGATTTAGAGGCCCGGGTCCAATAATGAATGCCACCGATGGATCGGAAGGTTGCGGGGCGAGCCGTGATGAAGAAGATATCAGTTTCCAGTATCGCTCCGGTTGGAAACCGGTGCCACAGAATAATGGTGCCACAGAACCACATAAGATAGATTCCAACATTTCATGAACGATCCCGGACAGATTCCCATTTCCGAACCCATCCACGCGCCACGCCGAACTCTCTTGTTTGTGGGTATCCTCATCGGCCTGTTGGGCGGCTGGTTCCTTGTCGGCTGGATTCACCAGCCCGATACGATCACCAACGCAGAGCCCCGGGCCGTCACACCGCGATCCAATCTGACGAATCAGGAACGAACGATCATCGAAACATTCGAGGATTCCGCGCCCTCGGTCGTTTACATCACGAGCCTCTCCAGCCGCACGGCGTTGCGCGGTTTCACATTGGTTGAAATACCCCAGAAGGGTACCGGATCGGGATTCATCTGGGACTCGAATGGCCACATCGTCACGAACTATCATGTCATCCAGGACGCGAAGCGCGTCAAGGTGACGCTGTCCGATCAATCATCCTGGGATGCCGTTTATGTCGGCGCCGCGCCGCACAAGGATCTCGCCGTGATCCGCATCGACGCTCCGCCAGCCAAGCTGAAACCGATTGCGATCGGCACCTCCGAAGACCTGCGCGTCGGCCAGGCCGTCCTCGCCATCGGCAATCCGTTCGGTCTCGATCAAACACTGACCACCGGCATCGTCAGTGCCTTGGGGCGAACCATCCGCTCTGTCTCGAATAGAAAGATCGAAGGGGCGATCCAGACGGACGCAGCCATCAATCCCGGAAACTCCGGCGGCCCCCTGCTCGACAGCGCCGGGCGTCTCATCGGTGTCAACACCATGATCATCAGCGAATCCGGCTCCAGCGCGGGGATCGGCTTCGCGGTTCCGGTCGATACGGTCAATCGTGTCGTTCCCCAATTGATCGAGCATGGCGAAATAATCCGCCCAGAGCTCGGCGTGAAGCTTTTCAATGAGAACCTTGCCAGGCGGCTTGGGCGAAGGGGCGTTGTGATCGAATCGGTGACGCGCCGCGGCCCCGCCGCGCGGGCGGGTCTCCGAGGTTTCATCCAGACTCAGGAGGGAGATGTCATCTGGGGAGACATCATCGAGCGTGTCGACGATTTTGAGATCAAGACGCGGGATGATTTGCTCAACGCCCTCGAAACATACAAGCCCGGCGACGTGGTGACCGTGCACTACCTGCGAGGGCGGGAACACCGCAAGGTCCTGATAACCCTCCAGCGACCAAGCGATCACTGAGAATGACAGGACGCTCGAGAATCAAAACGATCCTGCTCGGGTGCCATGCTTACACGACCCGGTCTTTTGGGTCGGGTAAGCATGCCGATCACCTGGGGTGCGGCCGTCGGCCGCGGTGTGGCACCGGTTTCCAA
>CAYXGR010000224.1:0-5391 GCA_964464525.1 uncultured Planctomycetaceae bacterium | reverse complement strand
GTGCGTACCGCTGTTTCTCCTGTGGCACCGGTTTCCAACCAGTGGGTATCGCATGTTTCTATCCTGCGACACGGGTTGAGGATTCACTCTCAATCTCTTCCAGCGTCCAGAGCGAAGCGCATCGCGTGATCGCATCGAGTTCTATAGAATGCCAGGCACCATGAGTGTGACACTGGAAGCCTCTGATCTGAAGATGGACTATCCCACGGGCAGAGGCGTCTTAAACGTATTACGCGGCGCTTCACTCTCGCTACCCGCCGGTGAGGCCGCGGTCATCATGGGGCCTTCCGGATCGGGAAAAAGCACGCTCCTTAATATCCTCGGCACACTCGAGCGACCGACCGGGGGGACGGTTTCGATCGACGGACACAATCCATTCGACCTCGCAGAAGCGGATCTGGCCGGCTTTCGCAATCAGAAAATCGGTTTCATCTTCCAGGAGCATCATTTGCTGCCGCATTGTAGCGTCCTGGAGAATGTGTTGATCCCCACGTTCGCGGGCCATAAGCAGGAAGATGCCGCCCCTCGCGCCCGTGCTCTGCTGAAACGTGTGGGTCTGTCGGATCGCCATGACCATCGACCGGCGGAATTGTCGGGCGGTGAGCGCCAGCGCGTGGCCGTCGCCCGGGCGATGATCAATCGGCCGGCCGTCGTGCTCGCGGACGAACCGACGGGCAACCTCGACCGCACGTCCGCCGCCACGGTCGCCGAACTGATGCTCGAATTTCACCGTGAGGAGAACACAATTCTCATCGTCGTGACGCACAGTGAGACGCTGGCCGAGCGGATTGATCGCCGGTTTGAGCTGAAGGACGGCAGGCTGGCCACACGACCGGGATGAATGGCTGCACCTGGCACACTCAGTCGCCCAAATAGAACCCGGGAACACCAACCGGCCTGATCGCTTATCCGTAATAAGACAACAAGCAGGATATCAGAACAGCGCGTTGATGTCCGTTCCGCTCCGCTCCAGCACATTGTCGGATGTGGCGCAGTCGTCGTTGCCTTCATTACCGTCGATGAAAATATCAGGATCATAGACAATGATGGCACGATACGTCGGTGGAAACTCGTTGGAGGTATCCCAGCTTTTCGTAAAGGAGACGGTTACCATCGCGCCCGGAGCGAGGTCTTCGAACGTCTGCTCGGCGACCATCGTGGTGCCTTCGAAGAGTTGAACCGACTGCTGGCCGGTGTTGGAATCGAACAACCCGCCGCCCTTGTTTTCAACGACGCCGTCAATCTTAACCATTCCCTGTGTTGCGGAGGTCGTCGAGACCAACGTAAAATCAATGCGATCCACGGCTGGATTCGGATTGCTCTCCGAGCAATCTGAAGGGCATGTCAGGCCGGACAAGGCACAGGCCGAGCAGAGCAAAACTAGTAACGACATCTTGGAATTCATATAATCTACTCCTTTGGATTCGGGTTGTGGCGATCAAACAATCGATTCGCCGAGTGATCGTGACAAATGCTCTAACTCATTTGCCATCGGGTCTGGGTTTATGCGAGGATGTACATCTGATAATACCTCATGAAAATCCCATTAGCAACACCACCCGCCGATTTCTACGGATTCGAGGTGCGTGGCGCGATTGGTGAGTTCCCGAAATCCGGCACTCCAAAATAGTATTGATGGGCACGGTTCTTTTCTGGAGCACCGACCGTATCCTTATGCGTGCGGATCTGTAGGTAATTCGTCGGCCAGGCGACATACCGCTTGATAATACGCATCCACCTCCAGACCGAGCAGCGTGGCGCCGAAGAGTTCCGCCTCCTCGTGCGTGGCGATCTCTCCGTAGTTCACGCGAACCAGGTGATAGGCAATCAGCAAGGGCAGGGCGTCGGGGCGATCGCGGAAGTGAGGGTGGATAAAGAGTTGAAATCCCTCGGCGGGTTGCTCGCCTCGGGGTTGCACGAATGCGAATTCACCGGGTTGCAGAGGCTGTGAATCGAAAGCGATTGTCGTCGGATAGCGCACGACCAGCGGGTCATCGAGCATTCGCTGAAACGTGTCCCAGTCGATCGACGGTCCGTACTTCTCGTGGGCAGCAGCGGCCTTGTCACACACATGCCCATGCAGGGCCTGTTTCCCGTCTTCTTCGCTGGGGATGTGACGCAAGGCACTGCTCCGGCGCTTACTTGTATCGGGCGCGAAACTCCTCGGCGGCCTTGGCCCGACGGGCCTTATCCTCGGGATCCATCTTATTGATATACCAGCGGTGGTCCTTCGACTCGAGAACCTGGCGAAGTTTTTCCTGAAGCGCCTTTGCGGCCTGGGCCTTTTCGGGGTTCTTCGAACCGATGTGCTTCTCCACCAATTCCTCAAGCTCGGGGACATACTCTTTGTAGAATCGCTTGGCGACTTCGTAGGTGCCGTGCCAGTGTGTGTAATCCGGGCCCATCATCGCGGCGCCATGCCGTGCACGGCGGCCCTCGTGGTGCCAGAGTTCAAACCAGGTCCAATCGATCTTGTTGCCAAACTTGACGGGCTTGAGCAAGGGCTTTGCGAGATCGTAGAGTTCCTTACCCGGTCGGGCGAACTTCTCGTTGTAGAGATGGATCAGGGCATCGTACTGCACATAGAAATTGTCCACCCAGCTCCGTCCGTGGCAATTAAGGCAGACATTTTTCATATTGTCGCGGCGAACCTGCCAGGCCACGTCCTTGCCCGGCAGATTCATCTTGGCGTCGGCGACTTCGGGACGAATTGATATCACCGGCCGATTGTTCCAACTGATCCGCATCCCGATGTCGTGGGTGACCGGCTGGTCCTTGGTGGCGGACATGTGACAGGTGGCGCAGGCCGGGGCATCCCAGTAATCCTCGCCGACGACCCACTTGGGTGAATCCAGATTCATCTTCTTGATATTGGCGAAGAACTTGATGCCGTGCTTGGACTCCTCGTAGATTTCCTTTTGCGGATGATCGGGCCCCATGTGGCATTTGCCACAGGTGTCCGGATGCCGTGCCTGGGCGGCCGAAAAGGAGTGTCGCGAGTGGCAGGCGGTGCAGGAGCCTTCCGATCCGTCGGGGTTGATGCGTCCGATGCCGGTGTTGGGCCAGGTTGCCGGATCGAGTTCGCCGTCTTCGAGCACCTTGATCTGAGAGCCGTGGCACTGCCAACAACCGCTGACAGCAGCAGGAGAGTTCCCCTTAGGAAAGCCCATCGTCTTGAATCCACTGTTGCCCTCCACGACCTCCGCCAGGACGTTGTCGAGAGAACCAAGGATACGGCCGGCCTTGGCGTGGTGAGAGCGGATAAATTCCCCGACCTCCTTCGAGTGACAGCGACCGCAGTCTTTCGGGCTGACGATGACGGAGATGAACTGATCGAAATGCTCGAAGGCGTCCGGCTCATCTTCGCCGGCGCTGTGGCATTCGTAGCAGCCGACATTGGCGCGAAAGTGCAGGCTCTCGCCCCACATCTGATAGAGCGCCTTGCTCTGTTCCTTGTGGCAGGCGACACACTCCTGGGACGCGGCGCTGAGCTTGGGGAGACCGATGGCCTGACCGCGAACCGTGCCGGTCGATACGAATAGCGCAATCAATGCAAGCAGCCTGCAAGAGAGAGTGAAACCGTGTGGAATCCTGAATCGTGTGTGATGCATTATGTTGTGTTTCCTTGTATTTCCGATGGGGGCCTCGGCGCCCAAAATCCCTTTGTGTGGTAGATCCGATCATACGTCAACCGGCCGGAAAGAACAGGGATCGTGATACGCACGAAAATCGTATAGAGAAGCAGCCCGAAGGCCCAGATGCCAAGGCAGATGGAGATCTCGTTCCAGGTCGGGGTGTATTCCACGATTTCACCCAACGGGGTGGGAATGAAGGCCGGAACAATCAGGCCCATGCCCTTTTCAATCCAGATACCGATGATCATAAACACGCAGGCGATATTGATGTAGTTGAGGCTTCGCCGGAAAGGCAGGAAAAGGATAATCAGGGCCGCGGTGTTCAGACCGATGGCGGTCCAGATCCAGGGAACCAGGGCGTGGTATCCGTGCAGCCCGAGGAAGAGATACTCGGTGGAGACCATGTGGGCCGACTCGGTGTAGAACTCCGTGAAGAGTTCGCAACCCAGGAGGAACATGCTGATCGTCAGGGCGACGGTAACGATGTTGCGAAGCATCTTCAAGGCCTCGTCCGAGATCTGATAGTGGCCATAGCGCCGGATGATCTGAAGCGTGAGGATGATGAACGCCGGCCCCGCGGCGAAGGCCGACGCCAGAAAGCGCGGCGCGATGATCGCCGAATTCCAGAACGGGCGGCCGCCCAGGCCGACATAGAGAAAGGCGGTGACGGTGTGGATGCTGATCGCCCAGGCGATTGCGATGAATACGAACGGAATGTAAAAGGCCGGGCTCGGTTTTCGCTTCATATAGTCGCAAAAGATCAGGTATCCGCAGATGTGAAGATTGAGAAGCAGGTAGCCGTTAAGGACAACGACGTCCCAGGTGAGCATGGAAATCGGAAAATTAAACCTGCGAAAGAGATGATGAAATCGATCTGGCCGTCCGAGATCAACCGTGACGAAGAGGAGACACATGATGATCGCGGCGACAGCGAACAGTTCGCCGAAGATGACAAGGTGATGGAGTTCCTTGTTGCGGTAGATGTAGACCGGTATCACGAGCATGACCGCCGCCGCGGCCATCCCGACGAGAAACGTGAAATTGGCGATGTACATACCCCAGGAGACCTGATCGGTCATGCCTGTGGTGATCAACCCGTGCGCAAGCTGGTGGCAGTATGCATTGAGCCCGACGAGTGTGATGATCGTCAGCAGCAGCATCCATGCATGGTATCGCCAGTCACCGACAAAGCTGATGCGGCAGCATCGCCAGAGAAAGCGGGCATATTCTCTCATGCCGAGTCTCCGGCGTTCCGCGGCTGCAAGATCGGCAAAGACACCTTTGAATGGTTCTGGACGGAGCGCGTATAGTCTTCATCAAAATAGTAGAAAAACCTGGGAAGCGTGCCGACCTCCTGCTTCAACACAAATACATGTTTGGTTCTGAGGATCTGGGATACCTCGCTTTCAGGATCGAGCACGTTCCCGAATTTACGCGCACCGACCGGGCAGACCTCCAGGCAGGCGGGCATCCGGCCCTCTCGGGTGCGGTGCAGGCAGAAATGGCATTTCTCCATGACCCCCTTGTGCCGCGGTCGGTTCGACAGGTAGCTCATGTTGGGATTGAGATCTTTTTGGGGATGATCGAATCCCGGTTCGGTGAAGTTGAATCGCCGCGCCCAGTAGGGACAGGCCGCTTCGCAATAGCGACATCCAATACACCAGTCATAATCAATCACGGTGATGCCGTCGGGCTCCTGCCAGGTCGCCTCGACGGGGCAGACCTTGACGCAAGGCGGATTGGCGCACTGATGGCA
>CAYXGR010000223.1:0-5402 GCA_964464525.1 uncultured Planctomycetaceae bacterium | reverse complement strand
GCGCTTCGCTTGGGCATGCCACACGCTGCTTGGCCATTCACTTCACACGGGGTACATTGGTTTCATAATCGCATGCCGCATTGAGACAACCGGTAACGAGTATGGAACGATAATCAAGACTTGGGAATAATCCATGACATCCGCGACACAATCGGGCGTGCGAACGGTTCGAGCACCCCGCGGTACGGAGATTAGTTGCAAGGGCTGGCACCAGGAAGCGGCACTACGAATGCTGCACAATAACCTCGATCCCGAGGTTGCCGAGAAGCCCGACGAACTGATCGTCTACGGCGGCACCGGCAAGGCCGCCCGAAGCTGGCCGGACTTCGACCGGATCGTCCGGGCCCTGCGGGAACTGGGAAACGACGAAACGCTGCTCGTCCAGAGTGGCCGGGCGGTCGGTGTCGTCCGCACGCACGCAATGGCGCCGCGTGTCTTGATTGCCAATGCCCTGTTGGTACCCAAGTGGTCCACCTGGGATGAATTCCGCCGCCTTGAGGGGCTGGGGCTGACGATGTTCGGCCAGATGACGGCGGGCAGTTGGATTTACATCGGCACGCAGGGGATATTGCAAGGGACGTATGAGACCTTTGGCGCGGCGGCTCGCCGACATTTCGATGGAGATTTGAGCGGCCGCCTGGTCGTGACCGCGGGGCTGGGTGGCATGGGCGGTGCCCAACCGCTGGCGGCGACGATGCACGGGGCCGCGTGCCTGTGCATCGAGGTCGATCGGCACCGGATTGACCGTCGTCTGGAAACGCGCTACCTCGACGAGTCCACCGACAACCTCGATACCGCGCTTGAAAAGCTGGACGCTGCCCGGCGTGAGAAACGATCACTCAGTGTCGGCCTGCTGGGAAATGCCGCCGATGTCCTGCCCGAGTTGAATCGCCGGGGCGTCGTGGCGGACATCCTGACCGATCAGACGAGCGCCCACGATCCGCTCGACGGCTATGTGCCGAATCAGGTGCCTTACGAAGAGGCCCTGGATTTGCGGCGGCGTGATCCCGATCGCTATGTCAGTCTATCGATGGAGGCGATGGGCACCCATGTTCAGGCGATGCTCGACATGCAGGCCGCCGGGGCCGTGACCTTCGACTACGGCAACAACATCCGCGCCTGTGCCGTGGAAGCCGGCGTCTCCAACGCGTTCGACATTCCGGGATTCGTTCCTGAATACATCCGGCCGCTTTTCTGCGAGGGGGCCGGGCCGTTTCGATGGTGCGCGATCAGCGGCGATCCCGCCGACATCGCCGAGACCGATCGCGTGATTCTCGATCTCTTTCCCGAAAACGAACACCTCGCTCGCTGGATTAAACTGGCCGGCGAACGCGTGGCCTTTCAGGGATTGCCCTGCCGCATCTGCTGGCTCAGCTACGGCGAACGGGCGCGGGCCGGTCTGGCCTTCAACGAGCTTGTTCGGACCGGAAAGGTCAAGGCTCCCATCGTAATCGGCCGCGATCACCTCGACTGCGGATCGGTCGCCTCACCCAACCGCGAGACTGAGGGGATGAAGGACGGCTCCGACGCCATCGCCGACTGGCCGATCCTCAATGCTCTGACGAATACGGCCTGTGGTGCGAGTTGGGTGAGCGTCCACCATGGTGGCGGCGTGGGGATCGGGCAGTCGATTCACGCGGGGATGGTCTGCGTCGCCGACGGCACCGACAGCGGGGCCGAACGACTCGAACGTGTCCTTACGGCCGATCCGGCGACCGGGCTCTTCCGTCACGTCGACGCCGGCTACGACGACGCAATTCGCATATCGAGTGAGCGCGGCGTCAATATCCCTCGCTGAATGGTGCACCTTTTCAGGGTAGTGCCCTTCATCATTCGGCCGGCAACCCATGAACATTATGTGTGGTTCGACTGGGGAGCATGGGCCATGACACTCTACCTGGTATTATTCGGAACTCCAGCGGGTTGGCTTATTCCCCACGCTTTCTTTTGAGAAAGGATGTGGCACCCTTGCTGCGTTCCACCCGTGGCCATGCGCCTACGCTCCTCCGGAGCGGAATGCTCATGCCCCAGATGCCGGCACGGCTGTCGTTCCGCCGCCTAATGTGTCATGGACCGCAGCTCCTGTTTCCAATGGATACGCACCGGTTGGAAACCGGTGCCACAGGACTTTTAGGATGCACTCCGAGTATCGGGGGAATCGGTCGGGTCGATTGTGCGGAGATAGCGGAAGTCGTAGATGCCGGTGTCGTGACCGTCGGCCCAGGCGATGTTGAGGGCGTAGTTGCCGACGAGGTGGGCCTGGACGAACTCGGTGGCGCGGTCGATGTTGGCCGGGAGGATGGTGAGGGAGGTCGCGGGTTTTTGAGGTTCGGGTTTGCTACGCTCCTCACGACAGGTCGCGCACGGGCAGTGCTTTCGGAGGTAGGCCAACGGGTAGTGGCTGATGTGACCGTCGGCCCAGGGGATGCGCAGACCATCCCGTTTGTCGAGTTGTAGGTCGGTGGGTTTGAATCGCTCGTCGGTGGGGGATTGGCTCAGGGCGTGGTCGATGGGATCGTTGGCCGTCATGGGGTGGTGGTCTCCGCGGTCATCAGGAGTGAATCGATGTGGTCGAGGGCCCGTCGGGTTTGGGTATTTTGCGGATCGTGAAGATCGCAGGCGGCGAACCAGCTATCTCGATCGAGGCGTTGGCGGAGGGGATCGAGGAGGGTCTCGATCTTCTCGGCACACTCGGCAGCGATGGCTGCGTCTCTGTCGGCGGGGGTGTTGAGCAGGATGACGTCGCTGTCGATGACGGCGTGGTATCGGGGGCGAAGATGAAGTCGGGAGGCGATCTCGGTGCCGACGTCTGAGTCGAGAAACTCCTCGGTGGTCTGGGTGGCGGTGACGCGGCGATCGTCGGAGTGGATTGACGGGAGGGCGGCGGAATCGAAGGGGCTGCGTTCGAGACCGAACATCTCGGCGGCGAACTCGGCGGTGTCGTGCATGGCGCGTTCGATGGCACCGACGGTCTCGGACGGGGTTCGGAAGATGGCGTCCATCGAGTCCGGCGGCGAAAAGACGAATATTTTTATGTCGTAGGGATAGGCGTGGCGGAAACAAGGCTCGGCGTTTGTCTCTACCAGGAGGAGGTCATCCGGGAATGGGGCTTCGATTGATCGGAGTGCGTCGGAGACCTGTTCGAAGACGAGGTCGGGATTCACGCAGTATCGGAGGCTGTTCGCGAAGGTGTCGAACGATCGGGCGATCCGCAGTGGGGGGGTACCATTCTCGTTCGGCAGGTCGAAGCGTACAAGCGTGGATCGGTTGGCGGGCCGGCGCGTGGCCAGCGCGTTGGCGAGGGCCGTCTTGCCGGATGCGGGCGGTCCGCTGATGTGTAGAATGGTCTTCGACATTGGCGTATCAGATCGGTCTCGTTGTGGCCCTCTCCGACGAACGGAGAATAGAAAGCCCTTCCAAGGTATTTAATCCCCGTCGATCGCAGATTTCCACTCCGAATCGGGGACGGGTTGCTGATTCCGTTGATGGAAACATGATCCGCGGGGGAAAATGGGGGGATTCTATCGGTCGTTGGGGGGGAATAAAGAATCTCGGTTGGATGGTAGCGGTTCATTTTGATTCGAGAAGCGTCGGCCTCGGACTCTTGCCGGTGCATGGGTGAATAGGTCGATTTCGCACCGGCGGGACGCCGATGCTCCCCAAAGTGAACCACTACCGGTGGGAGTTGGACAGGTAGCGAATGGTGAATGGCGAAGGTGATCGGACGAGGGTGCTGGATGTGCGACCGGAGGCGGCGTTTGTCGCTCTGCATCGGCGGGGGGCGGTGAACATCCCGCTGGAGACGCTCGTCGGTCGGATCCACGAATTGCCACCCCGAGATCGGTCGCTGCTCGTGTATGACGTGAATCCGACGCGGGCCCGGTGGGCGATGTCTCGACTGCGGGCACGGGGGCGCCGGCGGATCGATGTTGCGTCGGGAGCGGATTGGCTGGAAGGGGGACCGGTTGCATCGGGACCGTCGCTGGATCGACTGTGGGAGCCGCATGGTTTGCTGGTCGAGGGGCTGGAATGGGGCCGGCGGGAATGGGGCTCGCTCTCGGGCCGCGCGGCGTTGGATATCGCGTGTGGTTCGGGGCGTGACGCAGTGTTTATGGGGAGGGCAGGTCTGGCGGTCGAGGCGTGGGATGTGCTCCCGGACGCCGTTCGGATTTGTGAGGCGTTGGCCGTTCGGAATGGGGTGTCGATCCGGGCGGGCTGCCGGGATGTGGAGAGTGACGCGGCGATCGAACCCCTGCGATACGATCTAATCACTTGCTTCAATTTCCTGCACCGACCGTTGATGCCCGTGATCGTGTCGGCGGTTCGGCCGGGGGGGATTGTGATCTATGAGACGTTCGTGGAGCCGCAGCGCGAGCTGTTCGGGAAGCCCCGCCGGGATGCTCATCTATTGAGAGGGGGGGAATTGCCGGGGTATTTCGACGGATGGCGTGTTCTGGCCTCTCGTGAGGCCTTGGCGGGTCCGCGGCGATTCGTAGCCTCATTGATCGCGGTGAAAGGGGAGGATTAGCGAATGGCGAAATGGGGGAATGCTGAATCGTCTCAATATCACATTCTCAAGATTATGATGACAACGATGCAAGGCGAGTCGTGTCGGCTTGTATTTCAGGAAAACGTCGATTTTCGGGGAACGGGTCGTGGATTGAGAACGACTTCGATGGAGGGTGCGAGGGTTGCGGTCTTCGGTTGTAGAGCGGCTGGTCTTGGGCGCGGGGGTGATGAACGTGGGCGGGGGGGCTGATACCTGAGACCGGCGGCCGGGAAGGCTACGGGGCGAACGATGGCTCCTGAGCCGGTTGCTCTTGACGCTCATCGGGATTCGCGCGGACGTGGCGGTCCAGGAGATCGACGATCGTTTGCAAAGTGAAACCATTGCAGTCGTCGATAGGGAGGGCGATTCCCAAAGCGTTGTCGCTGCCGACTGTGGAGCATGTTTCGATTCGCATCATACACCGTCCTTCCCGGCGCCGGTGTTGTATTCGACCGAACGGGGTCAAGTGCGCCGGTGACTGGTCATATGGCAAACACTGTGCCAAGACCTGCTTATGCCCTTGATTTGATCTCTCATTCGGTGGTTTCGGGGATCTAATCAGCAATACGACCCTCCGACTGGATCCGCCGAACTGGACTTGGTCGAGGCTGACTGTGCGAATACGGGATCCTATTCCGTGTGTGGGCACACGATGTTGCGGGAGGATCAATCTGTTCCAATTCTCGGGGGTTTCTGGATTGCCGATGGGTCCATGACACAATCGGCGGGTGTAGTGCGGAGCTATTCCAGTCACAAATAGCCTCCGATCAGGAAGCCCGTTGAAACGGGCTGAATGGAGTGGATGCACGTTTCACCGGCCCCAAGGGGCCGGCCTGAAGCCCGCTTCGCGGGG
>CAYXGR010000222.1:2987-5408 GCA_964464525.1 uncultured Planctomycetaceae bacterium | reverse complement strand
ATCAGAGCCGCGCCCGTAAGGAAGCGGTCATCGTTCCATGCGATGAGAGCCTGCCCGCCGCGCCGACAATGGTTTATCGACTCGGAGTTTCGCCGTCCTTTGTCGTCGGCGATTCGACTGGGGGTTTGAGGGGCACCCCGACATAGGCATGGTCGGTCTTTTTCCGCGCCTGATAGCGAGCGTGCTGTTTGTCCGATGTGACGACGGGGATCGCTTCGGGATCGAAATCCCAGTAGCAGCGGATGCCGCCGTGACCCGCCTCGGCCGCCGCGAACAGGGCCGCATCCGCGCACCGCATGAACTCATCGGTGTCAAATTCGCTCGGCTCGCCGAGATACTCCGCCAATCCGAACTTGGCCGTGAAGTGCTTCGGAACGGCTTCGGCATCGAAGGCAATCGCGGCGAAGGTCTGTCCGACCCGGCGACAAAACGCCAGAGCGGACTTTTGGGATGAGTTCTTGAGGACGATTCCCAACGTCCCGCCTGCGATCCGTCCGACCTTGCAATCAGCGGAGACGAATCGCTTGAGAATCCGTGCGAGCGTCAGCATCACCTCGTCCCCGAAATCATACCCGTATCGATCGTTGACCAAACCGAGATTATCGATATCCCCAAGAATGAGGATGCTCTCGGTCCCGTCTCGTCTCGCGGCGTGTATCGCGTCGGCGATATAGAGAAAGAACTGGCGTCGATTGTTGACGCCCGTCTGAGGATCGATCGTGGCGATCCGTCGATAATCATCCCGAAGGGCCTGGTCGCGCATCACCACATGAAGCCGTGAGAGGAGATTCACCTTACTCACGGGCTTATAGATCAGGTCGTGGGCACCGGCCTCGTAGCAACGCTTGATCAATTCGTCGGTGGAATCCAGACCCGTCAAGAAAATGACCGGTGTATCCGATGTCGCCAGCCGTGCCTTCAATTCCGTGCACACTGCGTAGCCGTCCATATTCGGCATCTGAACATCGAGCAGGATGGCCTGCGGAGAAAATTTCTCCGCCATATTGATCCCGGTCGGTCCATCTTCCGCGGACAGCGTCCGATAGCCCGCCACCTGAAGCATCCGCGCGATCAGCCGCATCGTGTCGGCCTGGTCGTCGATCAACAGAATCAGGGGCGCGTCATCCCGCGAGACGCCGTCGTAAGGTGTAAACATTCCGAATTCCCCTGAAACCATCGCCTCGCCACGCACTTGGATCCGTCCCGGCGCGCCGGGATATGGAAGCTCTCACCGAGGAAAAATGCGCAGAACCACGCCGACTCATCCCAATCATCATCGGGATCAGGTCGGTCATTCCGAAGATAATTCAAGAAGGAGGCGGTACGATCAACGCTTCTCGGACCCGAACGCAATTCATCTCTGAACCCAAGTTCGCCACTGCTTAAGCAGTGCCGAGGGGATGCCGCCGGGTGGCATGGTCAAGCAAAGCGCGGCCATGCCGAGGCCACACCACCTTCACATAGGGGGAACTGATTCGCAACGCGCTACGCCTCTTCCAACATCCCCCAAAGCCGATTGGTCAAGGCATCCAACCCCACTCCGCTGACCGACGAGATGGGCATGACCTCCGCGCCGAGGGCCTCGCGAAAGGCCGTCAACTCGGGCGGATCGGATTGATCCGAAAGATCCAGCTTGCTCGCAACGACGAGTTCGGGCTTCTCGGCCAGGGCCTTGCTGTACGAACCCAGCTCGTGCCGAATCATGCGATAGGCCTCGAGCGGGCCGGGTTCGCCGTCGAGTGGAAAGAGATCGACCAGGTGTACGATCACGCGGGTACGCTCGATATGGCGCAGAAAGGTGTCGCCGAGGCCGACCCCGCCGTGGGCCCCCTCGACGAGACCGGGCACGTCTGCCATCACGAAACGTCTATAGCCCGTCAGGGCGACGATTCCCAGGTTGGGAACGAGCGTCGTGAATGGATAGTCGGCGATCTTGGGCCTCGCCCGCGAGACCCGCGAGAGCAGGGTGCTCTTGCCCGCGTTGGGCAGGCCGATGACGCCGACATCGGCGATGAGCTTGAGATCGAGGCGAAGCCAGCGTTCCGCCCCCGGTTCGCCGGGTTCGAACTCGCGTGGGGTTCGATGCGTGGGTGTTGCAAACCGGGCATTCCCCCGACCGCCTCGGCCGCCCCGGGCGACGAGAAGGCGCTGCCCGTCGTCGACCAGATCCTTCAGCAGGGCACCGCTGTCGCGATCATAGACAAGGGTTCCACGCGGGACCGGCACGAGCTGGTCCTTGCCCGATTTTCCGGTGCAATCGCTGCCGCCGCCGGGCTGGCCCTTGCCGGCGGTCCAGTAGGGGTGTCCTGTGAAATCTACGAGAGTAGATAATTGAGAGTCCACGACCAGAGTGACGCTACCCCCGTCGCCCCCGTCGCCCCCATTCGGGCCGCCCTTGGGTACATACTTCTCCCGACGGAA
>CAYXGR010000222.1:0-2887 GCA_964464525.1 uncultured Planctomycetaceae bacterium | reverse complement strand
CCGGGTGCCATGCTTACACGTCCCGGCAGTATGGGACGGGTAAGCATGCCGAGCATGAGATAGGTCAATCCGAAATCAGCGAGATCGAGATTTTTCGCTCTTTGAAGACGACCTTTCCGTCGCGCAGGGCAAACAGCGTATCGTCGCGACCGCGACCCACGTACATCCCCGGCTTGAACGGCGTTCCGCATTGACGTACCAGGATCGTCCCGGTCGTCACCAGTTCGCCGTCGTAGCGCTTCACGCCGCGAAATTGCGGATTGCTGTCCCGACCATTTCGCGTGGAGCCTTGTCCCTTTTTATGTGCCATTGCTCAAACCCTTGTCGTTGACTTCGATTGACCGGATCCAAAACTTCTGTGGCACCGGTTTCCAACCGGTGCGAGTCAAACGTTTCGAATCTGTGATTCGTTTTACTTGGGATGCGACCTTACCGCATCACCCAGTTTCGGCGACCCAGCGCCGGCGTCGCGATCCTTCGCGTCTTGATATCGCCCGGAAGGGTGTAGGGAATCGCCAGCGTCTTGCTCATGTAATAGTATTTCGGATTGGCAGTCTTGCCGGTCGATTTGCCGGCTGACTGGCCCGATCCCTTCGACTCCATGCGGGGGTGATAGGCCGGATTTGGCTTCCGGATGCGCTCGCCCGAGAGGCCCCCGATGTAGATCGTGAACCGGCTTGCGCGCGGATCCAGCTCCGGGAAGACCATCACGCTACTGATCGTATAATCCTTTCCCTGACGCAGACGGCCGATCGCATCGACCGGTTGAACAAGGAAGGGATGGGTCTTCGCGTGCAGCTTGCTGATCGCCGTGAAGATCTTCGGATGCAGGCTGACCATCGCCGCATGCGTCTCGATTCGAGCGGCCTTCTCCGGCGACTTGACGGCCTGTGTGGCAGGCAATTCGCTTTCGATCTCGCTGACGCGCACAATCTCCGGGTGGAAATCATGATCCTCGCTGGTGTTGTTGGTCACCGAATACAGAACGTACCAGTAGGTCCCGGGGCCGGACCCCAGATCCACCTGAATCCGCATGGGGGGCGAATGCTTCAAAGTGAGTTCCCAGGAGATAGGCACGGGACTGGGTTCCGGTGCGGCCTGAATGGGCAACACCGCCGTCGCGAACGCCGAAATCGCGATGAGTCGAGCAAAGTGTGGAAGACCGATTCGAATCACGTGAATAACTCCTCGCCGGGTTCCGGACCGAACGGGCAATGGGTCGAACAGAGCCACCCACCTACCAGTAGTTCCGAAGAACCCCATAGTCTGATTGTTTTCGTGAATCCTGTCAACGGACCGGAGGGGGGCTGTTCTGACCGGTCCGATTCCGAGGGTCCAACCTCGGAGGGGCGCATCAAAAAGTTTCTGTGGCACCGGTTTCCAACCGG
Source organism: uncultured Planctomycetaceae bacterium (assembly GCA_964464525.1). GTDB lineage: Bacteria > Planctomycetota > Phycisphaerae > UBA1845 > UTPLA1 > CAYXGR01. The sequence continues at coordinate 1,499 of CAYXGR010000222.1, read as the reverse complement.
TGCGATCAGCAGGAATCAGCCTGCGGCATGGATATCGGGAAGTACTCCATCAGCAGATAACATCCCGATCGGTCATCCGCCTTTCGGGCACATCACTCCTATATAGATTATCCCCACAAGCCCTCTGAAACTCAACCCATCATCGACCCATTCGCACCGTCGGGGACGATTTCGGCCAGAAATGCAAACATTCATTCTCGGACCCCGGCGCAGAATCCTCCCAATCCGGTTACACTGCGGGGCCCGCCCGAGTGATCGCGGGATCCTTCTCGCGGGATTCAGACCGCCTCCGACGGTCCCCTGGGGTGCTTAAGGATCGGTGGAAACACGCTCATAACAGTTGAAAGGACGCATCGCATGAACGTAAACGCAATAACCCTTCGGATCATGGGCCTGGCTGCCACGGTCATCCTCTCAACCACCGCGACCGTGCATGCCTGGGGAGAAGATGGTCACGCCATCGTCACCCACCTGGCCATCGACGTCCTGCCCGAATCGATGCCCGCCTGGATCAAGACCCCGGAGATCCGCGCTCGGCTGGTGTATCTTTCAGCGGAGCCGGATCGTTGGCGCGGTCAGAACAGCCCCCAGGTCGGCCATGCAACCTATACCGACCACTACATCGACGAGGAACTCCTCTATCCCTTCGGCCTGAGCCTGAAGACGCTGCCGCCGTTTCGCCGGGAATTCACCGATCTGTTGGCTGCCCGGAGGGTAAAGTCGCCGGACAAGTTTACGAAGCGCGACATCGAAAAAGATACGAACTACACCAAGCTCTCGCCGGGCATGTTGCCCTACCGGATCGCCGAGTCACAGTGGATCATCGCGGCAAGCTGGACGCAATTGAAGACGTTTGAAAAGTATCGCAATCGCGTCACCCAGTCGATGATCGACAATGCCCGTCAGAACATCGTCTATCACATGGGCATTATCAGCCACTTCGTCGGCGACGGCGCACAGCCGCTTCACCTGACGGTTCATCACCACGGATGGGAGGGGGCCAATCCCAAGGGCTACACGCGCGATCACGGCTTTCACAGCTACATCGACAGCGGCATCCTCCGCCATCACGCCATCAGCTACGACAGCCTGATGAGCCGGCGACGGCCCGCCCGAGCGATCTCGACCGAAAAGTATTGGGAAGACATCTGTGGCTATCTATTTGAAACTTTCGAAAAGATGGAGCCGCTCTATGCCCTGGAGAAATCCGGCAAGCTGAACGAGTCGGAGGGCAAGGACTTCATCGAAAACCGCCTGCTGACAGGCGGTTCGGCCCTCGCCGGCGTCTGGACCGCCGCCTACGAAGGCGCCCACATCGATCAGTACCGTGTCAACCAGCTCAAGGAATGGGACGGCCGCCTCCCCGGCCGCGCCTCGAAAGCCGAACCCCAGGCCATCAAGGCCAGCCGCTGAGTAGGAGAGTTTCGAGTTACGAGTTTCTAGCCCCCCTTTTCTCACAAGATAATTGATTCAGAGCCACGTTTATCAGAGCATCTTCT
>CAYXGR010000221.1:2712-5424 GCA_964464525.1 uncultured Planctomycetaceae bacterium | reverse complement strand
TCTCACAAGATAATTGATTCAGAGCCACGTTTATCAGAGCATCTTCTATCAGAGCATCTTCTATCAGAGCCGCGACCGTAAGGGAGTCGGTCACCGCCCACCCTCTAAAACGATTCTAAAACATCGGGATGATGACACTCTGCCGATGGAATGACGAATGCACGATCGCTGCAAGTCCACACCCACCGCTCCCTTACGGTCGCGGCTCTGATCAATGGGTGAGAAATGCGGGCTAGAATCGGGTGCCATGCTTCCGCGCCGGGTGCCATGCTTACACGCCCCGGCAGTATGGGGCGGGTAAGCATGCCGAACACCCTGTGCACCGAGGGCGGGTGCGGGACACTCTGATATAGTCGTTTTTGTTGTTGTTATTTCGACGTTTCAGCGGGTGCCCCATCCTTTGCGCAGCAAAGGTTGGGGAATCACACCTCGTTGCGTGGACGCATTCCCCACCCTTTCTTTTCAGAAAGGATGGGGCACCCATCAGCACACACCGGTTGGAAACCGGTGCCACAGGAATCATCGACCCCCGTCTTCCGGGCGCCATTCCGATAGTCCGACGATCGTCTCGTCCAACAGAAGCAACCGCGCCGGCGGTGGGGGGGAAGGCAGATCACCCAACGCCTTCCGAGCCTCAACCTCCGCGGCCTTGGCCCGATCCGGTTTCCCTTGCTTGCGCAGCACCCCCGCCCAGCGCCGATAGATCTTTGCCCGAATCCATCGCAACGTTTGCTTCGCCCGCGACCGTATCGCCTCCGGCTCCTCTTTGAACCACTGCCCCACAAACTGATCAACCCGAAGATTCAGGCTCAACGCCGCTGGAAACCGTTCCAGATCGGCCAGCGCCCGACACCGCTCCACGCTCATCAGAAAATCCACCCGGCCCGACGCCCCTGAGCCGATCGCCGGCCGCAACAATTGCAGCGTTCGTTCCGGTCGCCCCGACCGGCGATAGGCCGCGCCCTGCCAGAACTTCGCCGCACCGGCAATCTCGGCCAACGGATCATCCACATACAGGGCCAGCCCGATGCAGGCATCGGTCAACCGGGCTTTGTCCACTTTGGATGAATCCTCTCTGGCCAGGGCCCGAAACATCTTCGCGAAGGCCCGAAGCATCTCGATCCGATCCTCCGCGGCCAGCACCGCCTCGTCGTCGAATCCCTCGGGCAGACCCTGCAAGGCCGTCGCCGCACAATCCAGGTGGTGAACACCCCGATCGACCGTCGCCAGGATCCGCTTGCCGCCCTTTTCAAACCCCATCAGGTCGAGCGACAGGGGGCCGGCGCACTCTACGACCAACGCACAACGGGCCGCCGAGAGACAGGCCTCCAGCCGTGCAGTGGCCCCGGCGGTCGGATCCACGGCCCTATCCAGCTTATCGCAGGGAGACGCCGGGGAGGGCTTCGAGACGGTCGGCGGCCTCGCCGGTCGATCGGACCCCACCGCGATCGACCCCATCGCGATCGGCAAGATGCTGAACATGGCCAGCCAAAGGGTCGCTGCTGTCATCGCTTCTTTCCGCATGATCTGATCCCCGTATCGGGCGAACTCGCCGGCCCGCGATTATAGAATCCGATAAACGGCGGTCAATTCGCCCGAGTCGTGTCACACAGGATGGCCGATCAGGTGCGGAGTGTTCGATAAACAAATAGGAAAACGGATGCCGCGATCGAGGCAATAGCGGTTCGGCTGAATCTTGGAGAGATTTTATGATCCATTTTTTTGGATTCATCAAAAGGCGCATTTTATGCTTGTCTGTGTGTGCAACCCTGTCGATGGTCTCGGCATGCGGCTTCGAGCGATTGGAGCCGGAACTCCCCGATCTGGTGGCGGGGTTGACCCTGACACAGCTTGCGGAGATCCAGAACGACGAACGCCTCACGGCGGACGAGCAACGGGCTCGCATCCGCGAGGCGATCGGAGCGCCGGTGACGGCGAGCGGGGATCGACTCGTCGAGTTCCTGCTGAACCTTAATGTTCCCTGATGGGGGGGAAGTCTCGAAACGGATCAATCGAGAAAACAGGCCAAGGCCAAAGGGAGAGAAATGATGAGATCGATGAAACAGAAGGCGTGTGTAGTAATGGTATCGATGGCGGTCGTCGCGATGACCGGCTGCTTCGGGGAGAGCATCCTGAGCGCGGCGGCGAAGGTGGCCGGGGGGCAGATTTCCACACTGACCGCCGGCGAGATCATGATCCTCAACCAGACCGCCTCGGACCTGGTCGGGACTGCGGATCCGAACACCCAGGTTCCGACGCTGACCGAGACCCAGGCGACGGCGGTCTCCGATTTTCTCGTGGCCAACAACCTGAACACCCTGGCCGACTTTGAAGCCTTGCAGCAGACGGCGCAGACGGACCCCAATTCGATTCAGGGTCTCGACGCCCTGTCCACGGCCTTCGCCGGATCCACGAACGAGATCGATACGACCAACCTGGATCCGAATTCGATCGACAACATCCTCGGCTCGCTCTTCGGACAGACCGGCGGGGCGCAGTAGGACAACAGAGCACACACCACAAGCGAGGGCCACCTCGAGCAGGAGGCTTGACGACCCGACCAGCATCGCGCCGGTCGGGTCGTCTCTTTGCGCATAGCACGAACGTTGTGGCACGGGTTTCCAACCTGTGTCCGACGCACCGGTTGGAAACCGGTGCCACAGATTCCAAGAGCCCCCCATCCATAATTCGTCATTCGCCATTCGCCATTCG
>CAYXGR010000221.1:0-2612 GCA_964464525.1 uncultured Planctomycetaceae bacterium | reverse complement strand
ATTCGTTATTCGCTATTCGTTATTCGCCCACCGTCGGATTGTTGAATACTCCCCATCATCGCTCCGCCGCCGAAGCAGGATTTCGACCGCCTCGGCGCCGAGCCGATCCAGCAGGTTGTGGGTTCGGATCCAGGCATGGGTCTTGCTCGTGGCCTGTTCGTGGAGGGATGAACCATCCCGCAATCGGGCGACGATCTCGAAGGTCGCCGTATCGCCGTCCTCCGGCGCCTCGGGCGCATGCTCCACCGCGATCCGTTCCTGCAGGGCCGCCCGCTGCTCGGCGTCCAGTTGGCAATACGCCTGAAAGGCGCGACGCACCTCGGTCGATTTCCATTGATCCGCCTTCCATCGCTTCACGATTGAATCCAATGCACCGTCGTCGGGCGCCGCTCCGCCCATTTCCTTCAGATACGCCCGAACCTTTCGCGTCGACGGTCGGATGCCATTGCACGCCAGTGACCGGCACGCCTCGATCACCGCGCCATCCGTGCCGAGCACCACCGCCTCGTCGAGCGGTTCGGGCACGGCGTCGATATCCAGATCGAAGGTTCCCTCGTCGTCCGGGTCGGCCTCATTCCACATTGCGTTCAGCGCCGCGGCGATCGCCGACGCCTGCAAGCGCTCCCGTTCCCTCGCGTCCATGATTCGGTTCTCCCGCCCGCGCGGCTCCGCGCCGGAAACATTCCCGCACGGGATCGCATCGAGTTCCATGATCGGCCAACATGATACCCGATTCATAGCAAACACCCCGCCCCCCGAATGAATCGGGAGACGGGGTGTCTTCATGTCAGTTTCGATATGTGGCCGATAGCAGCCCGTGAATGGCCGCTACTCTTCTTCCGCTCCGGCCTCGACGCGGACCTTGATCCCACCGTCCGGTGTCTCCATCTTCAACTTCCTCATACCATGCTCATCACCCGAGGATTGTTGTGTCCGCAGCTTGATGCTCTGCACATGGCCGGCCCCATTGTCACGCTTGATCGTAATCAGGCCGTCCTTGTCCACCTGAATGTCCGACTGGATGTTCTCGCCGATCAACGCGTAGGGGGTGGCGGTCAGCAGGATCACCTTCGGTTCCGCTGCCTCGGTGTCGTTCACCAGGAAGAGTCTTGAGCCTTTGCCCTCTTCCATCGGCAGAATGTACAGGGCCTGGCCGATGCCCTTGGCGTCCGTCCAGGTTTTCGTCGGCTCGGCATCGCCCAAATCTTCCAACGACGCCTCGGCAAGCATGCCGCCGAATTTCATCTTGTTCATCACCTCTCTCACGCTGACCGTTCCGTTGTCTTCGTCTTCGTCCGATGTCGTGACCGCCACCTCCATCGTCCGGCCGCCATCCGGCGTATCGGTCACCTGGATGACGCCCGACGCCGTCGCCCCGTCTTCGGTCTCGACTTTGAACTCTCCCTCGCCTGCCTCGTTCAGCTCGAGACCAAACTCTTCGCCGTTGATCTCGACCGTCACGAACCAGCTCCGGATCGTCTCCACCCCGCCGGTGGCCGCGAAGGTCACTCCGCCGATCGCCACGAATGCCAACGCCAGAACGAATGTTCGCGAGCGACCGATGCGCGACGCGGGCTTGTTTCCATCATTGAATTCCTGCATGAGTCTGTTCTCCAATTCTGATCCAAAAGATTGGTCCGCGGCCCACTGCTCGGACCGCAACAGGTTCAGGGCGCTGTCGACAGGATCGTGTGGTTCCTTCATGACTGCGACCTCCTTTTTTCAAGCTGACGACGCAGGGCCTCGCGACCCCGCGACAGACGCGATTTCACCGTGCCCACCCGACAGCCGACGGCCAACGCCACCTCGGCGATGGGCATCCCTTCGAGATAGTGCAACGCGAGCACGGTCTGATGCTTTGGCGCCAAATTTAACAACGCCGCTCGGGCGTAATCCTTCGTGATACGGGTTTCGGTCGATGAGGGTCGGTGATCGACCGGCTCGGCGGTCAGCCGCTCCTTCGCATGCCGCCTCGCCTGACGAACCCACCGGTTGACCCGGTTACTCGCGATTCGATAGAACCACGCCCGAATCGGCAGGCCCCGCTGTCGATAACGCGGCAGGGCCTGAAGCGCCGCGGTGAAGACGTCGGCCACGAGATCCTCCGTCACGTGGGCATCTCCCACCCGGCGATGTATGTAGCCGGCGATCGCGCGGTAGTGGGCGCGGTACAGCTCGGCGAATGCCAGGCGATCCTGCCGGGCACGCTCGACCAGTACTCGCTCATCTTCAAGCGAGACCGCATCGAGATCGCCCGCCGCATTGGATACCCTGGCTGCCGGCATGGATAATTGAAGCTCCATCAGGATCCTCATCGTGCCAATTGCTATGGATTCTACCACGGTCGACCGGAATAAATCCTTCGCCCTGTATAAGCCCTGAGACCGGTCCGAGGTTCCCAGGATTTTCAAAAAGCCGCCTGCGACCCTGAAAACGGTACGATGGGGGGGGTGTGCCACTGCTTTAAGCAGTGCGGAGGGGGGGAAGAATGTTGAATGGCGAATAGCGAATAGCGAATGGCGAAAAAAGAAGGGGGTTTGCGCGCGGAGGGGGCGCTGGGGATTTGTTTGATTTCAGATTTGAAATCTGAAATCTCAGAGTTTAGATTTCAA
>CAYXGR010000220.1:2043-5456 GCA_964464525.1 uncultured Planctomycetaceae bacterium | reverse complement strand
CCCATCCTACACTGGGGTCGCGGGAACTGTCATGGACTCACATCCTACCCGAACCGCCCTCGATCCGACGGCGCTGAACGGTTCAGGCTCATCTGATAGTCGCCGATGTAGTTCTTCTGCTGGAAATGCTTGAACAGCTCCTCGACCGTCTTGAAGACACGCGTGGCTGTTTCGGTAATGAATGGCGACGGCTCCTTCTTCGGCCGCCAGATGACGTACACCTCCTTCGTGCCCTCGAAGGCGTGCTGCAATTCCCGCTCGACGCCGCTCGACAGACCGGGTATGCCGCCCGGCAACTCCGGAATATAGCTCACGATCATGTCTGATTGATCAATCAGCTTAAAGTCCCGCGCGTAGATCTGCCCGTCGATGTCCCGGGCCACGCCCGTCACATCGCTCACATTGAAGGTCACATCGCGCCCGTTGACCCGCAGTGTGATCGTATCCTCACCCTTCTTGGTGGCCTCACCGGCTTCGAACAACAGGCGTTTTTCATCGAGATCACCGGGATCGAAACAGATAAAGTTCTCAGCCAGTGAAGACCGAAACCCGTCGATCTCCGCAAGCACATCTGGCATGTCCATGACATGCGACATGGGGAAGCTTGGATAAATCTTCTTCTTATCCTGCTCGAACATCAGCCGAACGAGCGACTCGGCTGTGTCGCCCTCGTGCCCCCGCGCGAGAACATAGTAACAACCGTGCCCGTTGATGGCATGGGCCAGGATCTCGGTGGCGAGAATCTCCTCCTCGCGCCAGACCATGATATCCTTGAGCGTATGCGGCAGGTCGTGCTCGCGAATCAACCGCTCATGGACTGCATCGACATTATCCACGAGCGTCACGTACATATCGGCGTCGAAGGCGGTCATATGATCGAAATCGAAGGCCTCGAACAAGCCGTGCTTCCAGCGAAAGGTTGCGTGTGTGTTGATGATGATATTGTCAACTTTTTCCGACGCCGACAGCACATCCTTGAACACCGCACGTCGGAGTGTGTTCAGGCGGGTGCGTGGGAGATCGAGGATCCGCCCGGAGACGATGTCCGGCGCTTCGGCATACATCATGTCGCCGATATTGCACAGGGAGATCGAGTGACCCCGTTGCTCCGCGAGTTGTACCACCTTCTCGAGAAAAGGCTTCTTGTCGACGCCGACCTGCCCGCTGACGACGACGCGGCAACCGGTTCGTTTGGGATCTCTGAAGAGTTTGGCGCTGCCCTTGGTCATGGCTGATCCTCCAAAGACTCCAGCATAACACCTCGAACGCATTTTTCACAGTCAGTGATTTCTTGTGTCCCCAGAAGGTGGGGGACAATCCGAGCCCCAAGCGTCCAATCAGAGCCGCGCCCGTCAGGAAGCGGTCAGTGTTCGGCAAACAAAACCCGCCTCCAATTCCCGATTCGAAATGCGTATTTGTGGATCAAAACCGACTTGAACAAGGCGCAACGCCGCAGGTGAGCCCGGGGCCGTGAAAGACCCCGGCAAAGGATGCGCAGTCCGCCGCACTGACGGAAAGGCAATCGCCGGAGGTCAGGCAACAAGCACCCGTGGGTGCGAAACCCCCATTGTCGACACCCTCGTTGCCCTGCTGAGCAAACTCGGCGAGCAGACCCCCGGACGATCCGGAGCTCCCGATCAAACCGCGCAGCAAGCCACCCGCACCGCTGCTGCACCCGACGAAAAGCGGGCATAACAACAACAGAACCGCCATCGCGGAAAGGCGTCGCTTCTTCACGGTTCCCCTCCCGAGAACCGGGGCGAACGATCATCAACGCCGGAACAACGGCCATCGCCTGCTAGCGTGACCGCTTGCCCAAAGACAACTTGCTTCGAATTGTCCGTGGCGTTGGCTGCCCCTGCACACATTATACGATGTCGAGTGAGCAGACCGAACCCCGGAGCGAGATCATTATCGGGTCTGGGATTTCCGGGTATCGGCAACAGCGATCAGAGAACCCCGGGTCCGAAAAAAGAGAACCCCCTCAGAAATGGCGGGGGTGGCCATGCAGATGTCTCCCATCGGATTCGTGGCCATGACTTCGAAGGATGACCCGGGGCGGATGACGGTGGCGTCGCCGTCCTCGCTGACGAAATAGATCTTGCCGTCGGCCGCCACCGGCGAGGCGGTGAAGCCGGATCCGCCGCCGCCGAGCCGCTCCTTGTATTGCAGCTTGCCGGTCCCGGCCTCATAACATTTCAGGACACCCCGATCGCTGCAACTGTAGACATAATCACCATACACCAGCGGTGTCTGCATATAGGCCCCATTTCGCTGAACACTCCAGGCAATGTGATCGTTGGTCATTTCGGGGCCGTGAAGTGAAATATCGCCCAGGGCAGTCGGACGAATGGCATACAATGGCGCGACGGCGCCGTGGGCGTTGGTGATGAAGATCAGACCGCGGCCTGAAACGGGCGTCGGAACCGGCACATCGCCCCCGCCGGTCAGACGCCACCTCTCTTTACCCGTCTCAAGATCGTAGCCGCCGATGTGTTTGTAGCCGTTGACGATGACCTGTGTGATGCCATCCTTTTTATGAATCGTCGGCGTGGACCAGGTGGACACCTCGTCGCGCGGCGTGCGCCAGAGTTCGCGACCATCCTTGACATCGAACGCCGCCACGAACGAATCCCCGTGTGTGTCGCACTGAACGACAACTTTCCCCCGATGCAAAACAGGCGAACCGGCATAGCCCCACTGAAGACCGGGCGCGTTGTAGGGCCCGGCATCGAGAACACCCAGGTCTTTCTTCCAGCGCAGTCGCCCCTTCATGTCATAGCAATAAAGCCCCTCGGATCCGAAAAAGACGACGACATGTTTTCCGTCGGTTGCTGGTGTGCAATTGGCGTGTGAGGCCTTGGTATGCCGCTTGACCTTGGGCACTCCCTTGTGTGCGGTTCGCTTCCAGATCGTCTTGCCGGTGCGCTTGTCGATGCAATAGAGGCGCCAGGAATGGGCGGTCATATCCTCGGCCGATCCGCCGCTGCCATAGAGGCCGACCTTGAGCTCGGCCGGCCCCTCCTTGCGGACGGCCGTGGCCACGAAGATGCGATCCCCCCAGACGATTGGCGACGCATGACCCAGACCGGGAATCGCCCGCTTCCACAGGATGTTGTCCGATTGGGGTACGTTCCATTTCGTGGGGGTGGGATAACCCTTGGCGACACCCTTCGCACGAGTCCCCCGAAAGCCCGGCCAGTTCACCCCCTTCGGCCCCGCGGCATAGGCCACCATCGATCCCGATGCGAGAAACAGTATTCCAAGCCGGCATAACCGCACGCTCAATCCTCGTCCCATGATTCGATCCTCCGGATTGTGTTGAACTCTCTATTCATGCCGGGTGCGGGGTGCCATGCTTACACGGCCCGGCAGTATCGGGCCGGGTAAGCATGCCGAACACCAAACCCCAT
>CAYXGR010000220.1:0-1943 GCA_964464525.1 uncultured Planctomycetaceae bacterium | reverse complement strand
GACTTTTCGACTTTTTGACGTTTCGACGTTTCGACATGCCGATCCTGTGCCGGCGAAAATCCATGGCGCATGGTGTTTTCGGAAATGGTCTTCGGAATCATGAATTGCTGAAGCATGTCGGGGCCGCCCGTCTTGGTGCCCAGACCGGACATCTTCATCCCGCCGAAGGGCTGCCGATCGACTCGCGATAGGGTAATCTTGCGATTGATATACAGCATGCCCACCTCCAGCCGCCGTTTGGCCATCTCGATGTGCCGGCTGCTTCGCGAATAGACGCCGCCGACGAGTCCGTAGGGTGTTCCATTCGCGATCTCGACGGCCTGTTCGAAGGAGTCCGCCCGGATGACGCATAGAATCGGGGCCATACACTCCTCCCGGGCGATCCGCGCGTCGGGCGGCACGTCCGCGAAAACGGTCGGCGGGAAGAAATAGCCGCCCGTTGGTTTGTCATGGGATTCAGCGGCAACCACGCAGCGTGCCTCGATTCGACCGAGTTCGATAAACTCCCGAGCTCGGTCGACGGCCTCGGCGTCGATGAGCGGGCCGATACTGGTGCCAGGCAAATCGGCGGCCGCCGGTTGGATCGCCGTCGTAGCCTCGACGAGCCGTTCCACAAACGCATCGTAGATGTTCGTCAACACGATGCATCGTGAACAGGTCGTACACTTCTGGCCCGAGTATCCGAATGCCGAAACGAGCGTGGCCATCACGGCCTCGTCCAGGTCGGCATCGTCGTCCACGATAATGGCGTTCTTGCCGCCCATCTCGGCGACGACGTGTTTGAAGGCGTGCCGGCCGGGAATCGGTTGCCGGGCCTGTTCGACAATCCGACAGCCCACCTCGCGCGAGCCGGTGAAGGCGATCATATCCACGTCCGGGTGTTGGGCGAGATAGTCTCCCACTTCCGCGCCGGGCCCGGGCACGAAGTTCAGAACCCCCGGCGGCAGACCGGCCTCGTTGAGTATCTCGCACATCTTCGCCCCGCAGACGCTCGCGCCGCTCGCCGGTTTGGCGATGACCGTGTTGCCCGTGACCAGTGCGGCGGCAACGGTGCCCGTGAGCAGGGCCGTGGGGAAGCAGAACGGGCCGATGGCCAGCACGACGCCGCGCGGGGCATAGGCGTATTCGTTCATCTCGCCGGGCCAGTCGCGACGGCGCGATCGCTTCGACAGCCGCCGCATCTCGCGGGCATAGAACCTGAGATAGTCCGCCGTCTCCATGTAGTCGCCCTGCGCCTCGCGCCAGGTCTTGCCGACCTCGTACACCATCCACGCGGCAATCTCGAACCGGCGATCTCGCAGAAGTTCTGCGGCCGTGTCGAGGATATCCGCACGGGCCTCCGGCGGCATGGCGGACCAGCCCGCGAGCGCCGAGCGGGCCGCGGCCACGGCGGCATCGGCGGTCGTTTCGTCACCGATCGCGGTGCGACCCACCACCTCGGCGGGATTCGACGGATTCAGCGAATCCCGCCATCGCCCGGTGTCCATCGGTTCGTGATCGATGATCGCGGGATAGTGGCGGCCGAACTGCTCCCGCACACGGGCAAGGGCATCGCGCATCGCCTTTCGATTGGCGGGTCGGGAAAAATCGACATCAGGCTCGGATTCGAACGGTTCCATATCGCATTCGCCCTCGGGATCCTGGATAAACGGTTTCGGCAGACAGGCGGGTAAACGCGCGTCGGGATGAGCGGGATTCCGCAGCAATAATTCGACCGGCGTATCTTCGTCGAAGCTCTGTCGCAGAAACGACTCGTTGGCCGTGTTTTCGATAAGCCGCCGGATGAGATAGGCCATCCCGGTCATCATATCTCCGAACGGCGCATAGACCCGGACCCGCTGCCCCATCGCCGTCATCGCATTGCGAAGCCGATCGCCCATCCCCGTGAGCATCTGAAGCTCCAGCGTCCGCGCCGGCAGTCCCATCGCATCCTCCATCGCCAG
>CAYXGR010000219.1:0-5466 GCA_964464525.1 uncultured Planctomycetaceae bacterium | reverse complement strand
GTTGTTCGCAGCGGGGACAACCGTTGCAGGACGGCGCCGAGTTTGTTTCGCAGGCCGGGGACGAACGCGGCGCGGCCGGCGGAGACCGCGTTGAAGGCGGCCTCGGCGATCTGTTCCGGGCGATGTGCGCCGTGGGAAAAATCCGTCTTGCGGGATTCATAGCCACCCCGATCCAAAAACGCGGTCATGACCGGCCCCGGACAGACGCAGGTGACGCGGACGCCGTGCTGGCGAACCTCGGCCCAGAGGGCCATGGAGAAGCTGAGGACGAATGACTTGGTGGCGCCATAGACGGCCATGTAGGGGGTGGGCTGATAGGCGGCTGTGCTGGCGATGTTGAGGATGCGGCCTTCGCGGCGGTTGATCATGTCGGGCAGCACCCCATGCGTCAGACGCACCAGGGCGTGCATATTCAGACGCATCATGCTGTCGAGGGCATCGATGTCCTGCCCGTTGAATGGGCCGTACTCGCCGACGCCCGCATTGTTTACGAGAATATCGATGTCGCCTGCGGCCTTTCGTGCCTCGGCGATGACCCGCTCGCAGGCACCGGGCTCGGTCAGGTCGGTGGGGAGGGGGATCGCCCGGACGCCCTCGATTTCCAGTTGACGAGCCAGATCATTCAGTCGATCGGCACGCCGGGCGACGAGGATCAGCCGGCCCCCGGCGGCGGCAAACCGTCGAGCAATGGCCTGACCGATGCCGCTCGAGGCGCCGGTGACTAGAATGGTCTTGTCGCGAAACATAGCAGTCCTCCGAGCGGGTCGATCCGGAGGCACCTGATTCGTTGTGGATCGATCCCCTTGCCGATAGACTAGCGGGCAGAATGGACACAAACCAGCGCGGACAATCTGACGGCCTGTTGCGAACGGTGGTGATCTCCGGCGGTCTCGTCGCCGTGGCGGCTATCCTGGGCGCGGACCGTCTGGTGGTGGGGTCGGCGGCGATGCCTCACCGATCCCACGTCACGGTGGTTCGTGTGGTGGGCGCTCCTGGAATCACGCGGTTGACCTCCGCGACGGGTCTGGGCTGGACGGCTGGCGTGGCGCTGGTGCTGCTGATACTTCGGCGGTCGCCCCTACCATCGGGCGTTGTCGGGAAAACATTGCGGCTTGGTATTCGTGTCGATTCATCTCCTTCTCTCATTCATCTTCGGCGCAAGTGCGCCATCTCCTATCGCAACGGTGGTCTCTACGGCGGCGCGTAGTCTGACCAGTCCGCACAGCGGACCCTGCGTGGCGTTGATCTGTCTCCCACCCTTGGGGAGATTGGGCACACGCCACCCGAGCGCCATGCCCGCGCCTTGAGGCTTGGGCATGCCACCCGACGCATGGTTGTTTCGCCCCGAAAGGGGCCGCAACAAGTCAGCCCAGGGTAGAGCGAAGCGCCGCCCTGGGTCAGAACGATCAAAAACACCCAGCCCTAAAAGGTCGATACAACTCTCCGGAAAAATGGTGTCACTATGAGCATATTAACGTCTGTGGGTACGGGTTTTCGGAAGGTCTTCGGCTCGCGCAACGAGCGGATGATCAAGCGTTATAACCAGGTGGTCAAAGAGATCGGCCGGTTCGAGGACGAACTGCGGGGGGACTACGACGCGCGGTTCGCCGAGGCGAGTGCCGCGATCGCGGCGGATCTTTCCGAGGAAGATCGCGAGACGGAGCTGCAGAAGATTCGCGTCGAGCATAGCGCCGATCTTCGCGAACGGACGGAGTCTCTGAAAACACGTCTGGCGGAGGGCGAACCGCTCGAATCCGTCTTTCCCGAGGCCTTTTCCGTGTTACGCGAGGCGTCGCGGCGGGCCCGGGATCATCGGCATTTCGACTGCCAACTGGTCGGCGGGCAGGTTCTGTTCGAATCCGTCAACGCGGAGATGAAGACGGGCGAGGGTAAGACGATCGTCTGCCATCTGGCGGCATACTTGAAGGCGCTTCAGGGCAAACACGTTCACGTCATCACGGTCAACGACTACCTGGTGAAGCGGGATGCCGAATTCGCCATGCCGATCTTCGAGCTGGTCGGTATGACGGTGGGCTATATTCAGTCGCAGGTCGACCCCGGGGGCCACGAGGGGATCCGCGCGGCGGCCTATGCCTGCAACCTGACCTACGGAACGAACAACGAATTCGGCTTCGACTACCTCCGCGACAACATGAAGACGTCGCTCGAGGCGCAGGTGCAGGGTCCGCTCGACTACGCGATCATCGATGAAGTCGACTCGATTCTCATCGACGAGGCGCGGACGCCGTTGATCATCAGCGGACCGGCCGACGACGACGTGGAGCGCTATCGTACGGCCGACGGCGTCGCCCGGACGATCATCGCCCGACAGGAATCGGCCCAGCGGGATACACAGAGCCGGATCCAGGAATGGGGCGACGCGCCGCCGAAATACCTGGCCGAGTTGCCCAAGTTTCACGACGCGATGTCCAAGTTCAAGACCGATCCGAACTGGATCACCGAAGACGAGGCCGAGGCAATTCAACACACACTCTATTACGTTGTGGCCAAGGAACGGAAGAGCGTGGCGCTGACCCATGAGGGGATCACCGTCGCGCAGGAGCAGCTTGGTGTCGGCTCGCTCTACGTCGGCGACAACATGGAGTGGCCGCACGTCATCGAGAACGGTGTCCGGGGGCACGTCGTCTACGAAAAAGACGTGGACTACGTGGTCAAGGATGGGGAGATCATCATCGTCGATTCGTTCACGGGCCGTCTCATGCATGGCCGCCAGTGGTCGGACGGATTGCATCAGGCGATCGAGGCCAAGGAGGGGGTGCGGGTCAAGGAGGAGTCGCAGACGCTGGCGACGATTACGCTTCAGAACTTCTTCAAGCTGTACGACAACCTCGCGGGCATGACCGGCACGGCGATGACCGAGGCCGACGAGTTCATGAAGATTTACAAGCTCGACGTGGTGGCGATTCCGACCAACCGGCCGGTCAACCGGATGGACTTCCACGACAAGATCTACAAGACGGTGGACGACAAGTACGACGCGATCGTGGAGGAGATTCATGACATCCACACCAAGGGCCGTCCGAGTGATCCGTTCGCGCTGGAGCCGGTTCTGAAAAACCTTCGGCCCATCGTGGAGAAGAATGGTCAATCGACGGAGCAGATCGATCGTGCCCTGGCAGAATTCAATGGCGGCAAGGGGTCGGACGAACTGATGACGGAGGCCTACGACGATGCGATGGGGGATCTCTCGCGGGGGCGACCGGTGCTGGTGGGAACGATCTCGATCGAGAACTCGGAGAAGCTGTCGAACCTTCTGACGCGGCGGTACGGCATCGATCACGAGGTGCTCAACGCCAAGCAGCATTCCCGTGAGGCGGACATCGTGACGAAGGCGGGGCATTGCCACGAATCGGGGCGGGGCAAGGACAAGACGCCGCTGGGCAATGTCACGATCGCCACGAACATGGCCGGCCGCGGCACCGACATCAAGCTGCAACAGGGTGTCGTGTATGAAAAGTGCATCGGCGACCTTGGGCCGCCCGAGAATGGAGACGGTCATAAATATGGCTGGCACGAATCGGGGGTTGTCGGGACGAAGTGCTGCATTCGTTGTCCGGATTATGATGCCAAGACGAACTGCGCCCACTGCTGGAAGCCGAAGGTCGATCCGAGATTTCCGGCGATGGGGCGGAAGGTCTGTTCGCTGACCGTGCCCTGCGGCCTGCACATCGTCGGCACCGAACGCCACGAATCCCGCCGGATTGACAACCAGCTTCGCGGCCGATCGGGGCGTCAGGGCGATCCGGGTTCGAGCCGGTTCTTTCTGTCGCTGGGCGATGAACTGTTGCGTATGTTTATGGGCGACTGGATGCTGAAGATGCTGGAAAAAATGGGCTTCGAGGAGGGGATGTCTATCGAGGCCAAGTCGATCAACAAGGGCATCGAACGCGCCCAGATGAAGGTCGAGGAGAAGAACTTCGGGATTCGCAAGCACCTGCTCGAATACGACGAGGTGATGGATCATCAGCGGAAGATTTTCTACAAGGAACGGCAGGATATCCTCGGCGCGAGCCGGCCGGGCAAGTCGGGCGGCCTCGTCGAGCTGATCTGGAAGATGATCGACTCGACGATCGAGGCGTCTGCCGAGAAGTTTCTGGATCGCGATTTCAGCGCGAAGTGCGTCTGCGACTGGGCCCGGAGTGAACTGGAATGCTCGCTCGAACCCAAACATATCGACATTTACGATATTGTGGGCTCGGAGAAAATCATTCGGGAGTACGCGAAAGACGAGGCCCGCAGCCAGATCGCCATGACCGTCGGGGAATACATGGATCCCGACATCGATCCCAAGCAGTGGGACATTCGCGGCCTGGCACGGTGGGGGGAGACGCGGTTCGGCTCGAAGCTGACGCAGAACCAGCTTCGCAACATGGTGGTCGAGGAGGTCCAGGAACAGTTTCTCGAGGCGTCCGAAGCGCGGATCGAAAAATACGATCTACGGCCGATCGAGCAGTTCATGGATCCTCACTTCGGCCATCGATCGCTGCTGGCCTGGGCCCAGTACAAGTTCGGCATCGAGTTCAAGCTGGAAGACGATTCTGAACTGACCCACGAGGAACTCGTGGCCAAGCTTCGCGAGGCGATCC
Source organism: uncultured Planctomycetaceae bacterium (assembly GCA_964464525.1). Lineage (GTDB taxonomy): Bacteria > Planctomycetota > Phycisphaerae > UBA1845 > UTPLA1 > CAYXGR01. The sequence continues at coordinate 859 of CAYXGR010000219.1, read as the reverse complement.
GCGAGGCCTACCGCCAGCGCGAGGCCCGCTACCCGGTCGAATGGATCCTCGGGCAGACCCTGCTCGATGAGAAGATCGACAACACCTACGCCGCCGAGGGCCTTGTGCGCTGGGCCAACTTCAAGTTCGACCTCGACTGGACGGTGGACGACGTTCAGAAGCGACCGGTCAAGGAGACGACCGAGGAACTGTTCCGTCTGAACCGCGACTATTCCGTGAATGGGCGGTTGGAGGATGAGATCGACCGCGCCCTGTCCCAATATGAGGCCTCGGGCAATGGCGAACTGGTCGAATGGGGCCGCAAGCGATTCGGACCGGCCTTCGACGAGGAGACCTTCAAGGAGGCTGCCGCGCCGCGCGACGCCTTGCTGACATTCGGCCGCGATTTGATCCGCCGCGAGTTGACGATCCTCGAGCGTTACGTGTTGTTGCAGATCTACGATCAGGCGTGGAAGGAACACATGCATGCGATCGATTTGCTCAAGGAGTCGATCGGCCTTCGGGGCTACGCCGAGCAGGATCCCAAGATCGCGTATAAGAAGGAGGGGTTCGAGATGTTCCAGGAGATGCGCGCCGTCATCGAGGACAAGGTGACGAGCATCATCTTCCGGGCACGACTGAGCGGCGAGTCGGAGGTGCAGAGCCGGTATCGCATCGGCGCGTCCCGCCACTCGGAGTCCACGAACCTGGGCTTTTCCGGCGCCGCCTCGGCCGATCAGCAGGCGGCCATGCAGGCCCAGGGTGCGGAAAAGAAGATCGAGACAATCCGCCGCGAACAGCCGAAGGTGGGCCGGAATCAGCCGTGCACGTGCGGGAGCGGGAAGAAGTTCAAGCAGTGCTGCGGGAAGAAGAAGTAGGG
>CAYXGR010000218.1:0-5469 GCA_964464525.1 uncultured Planctomycetaceae bacterium | reverse complement strand
GAAAACTGCCCGGTGCGAAGCCGGACTGGAATCCGCCGATTCTGTCATGGACCCCCCGTGAGGGTCGTATGCAAAACCCGTTTGCCTTTACTGCGGTTGAGTCGGATTATTCCTGATTTTCCAGTGTGTGGAGCCCAATATGGGACGTTCTGGAAAACCACTAACGGACAGTCGCCCCTCGCGTGTGGAGCACATGAGCGAATGATAGCCCGAATGCGACCAAACGAATCGAGCTCGTCCTCTAACGCCGGGCTATGGGTGTTGGCGGCGGCCTTGCTGCTCGGAGCGAATCCCGGCCTGCTCCATGCTGGAGATGTGCTTCGGAAGGTGCCCGCCGATGTGGCCGGTGTCGTCCGCATTCGCAATCTCAAGCAAATCAACGACCGCCTGGGTAGCTTTATCCGGCAATTCCATCCCGATTACGACGGCTATGACCCTGATGAGTTCGAGGTCACGATCGGTCAGACTCCCGGCACGGTCGACACCACTCGTGAAATCCACATCATCTTCTTGAGAAGCGAATCTGTTTCGACGTTTCTGATGTCCGATAGCATGGTCGATGCCCGTAAGCCCTACCCGGTCATCGCCTTTCATCCCAACCCATCCTCGGAATTGTCGAAATCGGCGGATGAAGAAGTCTCACGCATCCGACTTCGCCAAGGCCTTTTCGGGAGTTACTTCCTGCTGGTGCGCGACGGCGTGGCCTTCGTCTGCAACAAGAAAAAGCCCTTGCGGGATATCCTCCAGGTGAAACCGGAAGCCAGCCTGGCCTCCTCCCTGGATGAAGACGAGAAATCGATCTTCGCCCACAACGATTTGACCGTCCACCTCCCCTTGTCCCGCTGGCGAGAGACCATCAAGACCTACACCCTGCTGCTGACCAATGTCATCCGATTCGGGATCACCGCCCAGATCGATCCTCAAGAGATGGACAAAACCCAGGCCGTCATGGACTGGATGATCGACGGTGTACGGGAGGGCGTGGACCAGATGCGATCCCTCACGTTTGCGCTGAATTTCGATGGTGAGACTTTCCAGATGGATCACTATCACACATTCGAACCGAACGGATGGGTGGCTGGTTATCTGAACGAGATCACCCGGTCCGATGTCGATCTGTGGTCGGGGTTTCCCGATCAACCCTTCCTGTTGCTGGGTTTGATCAACTGGCGTGGTCCGGCAGCGGATTCCTTCGCATCCCGCACCACCAGGGTGATGCTGAACACCCCATCCATCAAGGAATCGATCCCTCCTTCCAAGCGCAAGAAACTGATGAAATGCATGAATGGCTATATTGAGGAGATCAAGGGCAACCAGTTCATGCTCACCTCGCCCCCGGGCAAGCACCTGCCACTCAGGCTGCTGGGACTGATCGGTGCGGATGATGCACCCACTTTTATGAAGGAAGCCTGCTACCTCCAGGAGCAATCCAGCGAACTCATAACCGCATTCATGCCCGGCATTTCCTCCCCTGGGATGAAATTCGAGAAATCCACGCAAGGGGGAATCACCTGTCTGGACATGAAATTGGTGGGCAGCGATCAGCCCGATGCAATATCCCGGAAAATCGCCCTGATCTATGGGGCCGATGCGCAAATTCAGCAGGCCGCCATCAGTAAACACCTTTTCGCATACGTCCTCGGCGAACCTCCCTGCAACGTATCCTGCATCAACGATACCTTTCAATCCGGCAAACATATCGGACAACGCCCGGCCCTCCAGCGGATTCAAAGCCATCTCCTCAACAAGCCCAACATCATCGTCATCGGCGACACGTGCAAGCTGATGGGATCGATTGTTGCGATGCAGCGTGCCGCGATCGGCTGGACCGCATCGAAGGGGCAAACCGTCCGCACGGAGGCTTCCCAATCGGAGAATCATCTTGCAAAAAGCGCTCTGTTCGGTTGGTCCTGCCGCGTACGACCGAATGCACTTCAGGGCAGATGGGTGATGGGGGCCTCGGACATGCGCGAAGCCATCCATCAGACGAATAAAATCTTCGAGCATACGGAGGCATCGTACGATCACGAGATGAATGGAGAAGCCCAATAGGACAACTAAACCCAAGCCTGCCTTTGGTGATCAATCCTGTGTATTCCAGCGTCGGGTGCGTGACAGTATTGGCGGGTCATCGCCATCTCGCGGGGTCGAGTTTTGAAAGCCCGGCTGAAGCCGGCTGAGGGGAGCTGTGAATGGCGTTCACCACCGACTGAAGTCGGTGGCAAACAAAAAAACTGCCGGCTGAAGCCGGCAAGAGAATCCGCGGATTCTGTCATGGACCCTCCGGCGTCTTCGACCATGATCCTCTCTTGACGGCGATGGGAATCCGCCGGACGATTGCGACTCGTAGCCCCCAGAGAAACCCGTATCGTAGCAACCGATCAATCTGAAACCCATATGGACATCCGTTAGGGAGCCAAAACATGATGCAACGTATGAAACTGATTTCACTGTCGCTCGTTGCGGCATTCTGTACCACTTTGCTGACGCCGCAGATCACCCGGGCCGCCGGTCCCAAAGACATTCTCGACCTGGTGCCGGACGATGCGATGGGATTCGTCATCCTCCGATCCTTGAACACCGTGGATCTGAAGATGGCCCTCATAAAAAGGACTCTGGACCTCCCCATTCCGCCGCAGGCGACGCCGATTTTGCTCGGCCAGCTTTTCGGTGCAAAACCCGTGGCACCGGATATCGACGGAGCCGGTCCCATCGGGATGATCTTGCTTGATATCCAGAAGTACGGCGCAGGCGGTATGGATAGTGCCATCGTTCTGGTTTTCCCCACCAAAAATCCGAAGGCCCTCCTGAAAACCCTGGATGCCGGTGATCCCGAGGAGGGGCTGTACGCCTGCAACCTGCAGGGTCAGGCCCTCAGCGCCGCGATTCGCGACAAGTTCGTCATTTTCGGGAAAAGCCCCGAAGGTGTGAAGTCCGTCGCCAAAGCTGAAAAAAAGTCGGGAGGCGAACTTGTCGAGGCCCGTCTTTCCGTGCTGGACAAGAGCGATGTATTCGTCAGCGTATCGATTCGCGGCATCCCCGCCATGTACAAAGAGATGTTGATGACCCTCGTCCGTATGGCGACGGCCCCAACCGATCCGGAAGGGAAGACCGCCAAACAACTGGAAAAGATCCTTGCTGAACTGGACGCACTAGAAATCGGCGTCGGTCTGACCATGGACGGCTTCACGCTTCGGTACCTCATCGTTCCGAAGAAGGATTCCGACTTGGAAAGCCTGCTCAAAGACACCAAAACGACGGATCAATCGCTTCTGACCGTCTTGCCGATGGAGAAGTTTCTCATTGCGATCGGCACGACGGGCGGCTACAGCGAACATTCCGCCAAGTTCGGTGATCAGAATTTCCTCACCTCGATATTCTCAGCCACCCACGCCGAGGGAGTGGATGAGGCGGCCGTCAAGACAATCGACGAAGAGATGTTGAAACTCATCAAGGCGCTCGGTCCTACGGCTATCAGTCTCAGCGCCCTGCCCAGTGGTTCTCACGGCATGTTCGGTTTCACCGCGGTCGTCGAGACGAGCGATCCGAAGGCCTTTCTCGGCGGATGTCGTAAGATCTACAAAACCCTCTGGACCCTCTCCGACGACGAGGATTTCGAGGAAATCAAGGACCATTTCAGCCATAAGGAAGATGCCGAGACGATTGCTGGCAACAAGACCGACACCCTCACCGTGAATATCAAGGGCTTCGCGGACATCCTAGAGATGGAAGAGGAGGACCTCAAGGTCGTCGAGCAGGTCATTGGTAAGGACATCGTCTTTCGCTTCGGCGCCGTCGGCGACAAGCATTTCGTGCTCGCCTTCGGCGGGGGCAAGGAACGGTTCGAGAAGATCTGCAAGGCGGTCACCTCGGGGACCGAAGGCTCGCTCGCCCAGGACATGGGCATCGGCTCCCTGTCAAAGCAGTTGCCCAGTCCTCGTTCCTCCGAGATCTACCTCGCCCTTGATAATATCCTTCATTCGGCGAAGTCACTCATGAAAGTCATGGGCGAGGAGGATGATATTCCCTTTGAACCGCCGACCGTCAACGCCCCACTCGCCTTGAGCGGAGCACAGATAGGAAGCGTCCAAAGAGGGGATTTCGTCGTTCCGATGAAACTGATCACCGCCGTCAAAAAGCTGATCGACCAGCAGACGAAGGCAGAGATGGCCGCCTTCGACGAAGAGGATGGGGATGCGGACGAAGATCACGGCGACAAAAAAGATGACGACGACAAAGATCACCACGACGACGATGATGACGACGGCTAGTTCAGGGACGCGTTTGAATTTGTGGGAAGGTCGGAATGTATTTTGGCGCCCCCGGTAGTATCGCCCTTTCAGGGCTGGAGGTGGGTGATCGTGCTGAACCCAGGGCGGCGCTTCGCTCTGCCCTGGGCTGACACGTTGCGCCCCTTCGGGGCAATAAAAGCATGCGATTCTTCGGGGCTACCCATATGTTCAGGTGTGGTGATGTACTAGTGCTATCTGACAGGTCGATCGTTGGCTTGTGGGCGGCATGGTCTGGTAAAACCTGGACGTGGTTTGTTCGTTCGGCCCACGGCCCAACGACTGCGTTGTTAGACCGTGCCATTTATCGAATCATCTACGACGGACCACTTTGTGCATTGTCACGCCGGGTGCCTCATGAAGCTCTACACCGCTCAGGGAGACGACGGAACCACTCGCCTGTTTAACGGCGCCCGCGTTGGCAAGGACGACGCGCGGGTCGATGGTTATGGAACGATCGACGAATTGAACGCTCACCTTGGCGTCGCCGCGAGCCTGGCGCGGTCGAAAATGGAGAACGCCTGTTACAATCTTCTCCATGGCCGAATCGTTTTTGTCCAGGCGGAACTGTTCTCGATCGGGTCCGAACTGGCCACGCCCGCGGGTACGAACCCACCCGAGACAGTCACCCCCGAGCACACCGCCCGATTGGAATCCTGGATCGACGAGGCGGCGGCATCGGCGCCGCCCTTGAAGTCATTCATCCTCCCCGGCGGCGATCCCCTGGCCTCTTCTCTGCACGTCTGCCGCACCGTCTGCCGCCGGGCCGAGCGGCGGATCGTTGCCCTGTCGCGCTCGGTCGAGATCAATCCGAACCTGCTGATCTACGTCAACCGGTTGAGTGATCTTTTCTTCGCGTGGGCGCGGCAGGTCAATCACGAGACCGGCGTCGACGACGTCCTCTGGCAACCCCCAACAGCGTGATCGCGCCGCGACTCCAAACGCGCCCCTGAGGAACTGAATAATTCTTCGTGATACATTGGGCTCCCCCATTTGTATCGCCCTTACAGGGCTGGGTGATTGTGATCGTGCTGACCCAGGGCTGACTTGTTACGGGGTCCATGACACTCTACGCGGGTTATATTCAGGACTGCGGCGCGTCAATGTGGGGTTCTTGCTGGAGTTGGCCGTTGACCATCGGCCCCACTCGCTTGCGCTCGGGGCTCGGATGGGTAAGCCC
>CAYXGR010000217.1:0-5533 GCA_964464525.1 uncultured Planctomycetaceae bacterium | reverse complement strand
CGATGGTAATGGTTCCATACGTCGAGGAGCGAGCCGGTTTTTACGATTTGGCCCTGTTCGAGCATGATGCCGATGTCGCCGAGGCCCTGGTTTCCGTGGGTGACGTAGATGATGGTTGTGCCGCGCTCGCGCATTTCCAGGAGCTTGTCGCGGCATTTGAGCTGGAAGCGGATGTCCCCGACGGCGAGGACTTCGTCGACAATCAGGATCTCGGGGTCGACGTGGATGTAGGTGGCGAAGGCGAGGCGGGCGAACATGCCCGTCGAGTAGAGCTTGACCGGCTGCTCGACGAATTCGCCGATATCGGCGAAGGCGAGGATATCGTCTAGCCGGCGTTTCATCTCATCTCGGGAATATCCGATGATCGAGCCGTAGAGAAAAACATTCTGGATCCCGGTCAGTTCGGGATTGAAACCCGCGCCGAGTTCCAGCAGTGCGGAGATCCGACCGTGGACCTCGACCGATCCGCTTGTGGGTGTCAAGACGCCGGTGATGATTTTTAGCAGGGTGGATTTTCCGCTTCCATTGCGTCCGATGATGGCCACTGTCTGACCGCGTTTGATCTCGAAGGATACGTCCTGTAAGGCCGGAAAATCATGATGGTATTGCCTGCGCAGCGGATGGAGGGCCTCCTTGACGCGATCGGTGGGTCGATCATACAGGTGATAGACCTTTGTGATATTTCTGGCGATGATGGATGGACGGTCGGTCATGGATTTTCGATTCTCACGGCGGCAGCGTGCCGAACGGTTTCGCGGTGATCAGTCGATCAGAGCATATCCCCAAAATGAGGCCGGAGCCGTCTGAAGACGACCGCTCCGATTGCGAACAGGATGAGGGTGACGCACCAGAAATAGGCTGTGATGTTGAACGAGTCCCACATCCACAGGTTTCGAATCAGGCAATCGCGATAGCCCTCGACGAGATAATACATGGGATTCAATTTCAGGTATATTCGGTAGCGCTCGGGGATGATTTCCGGGGACCAGAAAATGGGGGTCATCCAGAACAGAAATTGGAGGGCCACGTTTGTCAGATGACCGACGTCTCGAATAAAGACAGCCAGAGCCGCCGTGATCCAGGAGATGCCCATCACGAGCATGACCGACGCGACCAGATAATAGATGATCTGGAGATAATGAAGATTCGGTTTGTATCCGTAACAAACCACGATGATCAGCAGGATCCCGATGAAAAAGAGGTGGACGATCAGCGAGGAGAGAATTTTGACGACGGGCAATATGCTGGCCCGGAATGAGACTTTGCTGACGAGGAATCCTTTTTCCACGACCGAGTTGGCCGTCTTGCTGAGGCAATCGGAGACAAAAAACCAGGGGACCATCCCCGCCATAAGCCAAATGATAAACGGGACATTGGCCACCGGCTGTACACGAAAACCGACCTGAAAAACGAACCACAAAACGCCGATTGTTGTGATTGGCTGGATCACGGCCCAGATGATTCCCAGGTAGGAGCCGAGGTAGTCCGCCACGAAATCGTTTCGTGTCAGTTCGTACAGGAGCCATCGGCTCCGATAGGTGTCCGACAGAAATCGCCCAAATTCCAACGCGTAGCCCATCTTCAATTCACCGGAATCGTAAACTGCTTCTCGTCACACTCATCCGCGATCCAGTCACGGAACAATTCGCGGAACACCACCGGATAACCCACGCTTTGCGCTGCGATGCAGAGGGGTTCATGTATTCAATTCATCCGCCGCCCGAGCATAATCCTCCGGGATGCCGATGTCGATGAAGTAATCCGTAAACTCCATGGCATGGAAGGGACCTTGGGAACATAGATTTTCAAGCACATCCTCTTCAAAAGAGCAACGCTTCGGCAGATTCAGCTCGGTGAGAAACTCACGACTCAGTATATAGACGCCACCATTGATCGCACCGGATGTGCCGGCCCGTTTTTCCTCAAACGAGCTGATTCGTCCATCCCCTTCGACACGGACCGATCCGTATCGGCCGCAATCCGACATGCGTTTCAGGGCGACGGTCAGAACCGCTCCCGTTTGGTTATGGAAAAGCCGCAGGGGTTCCAGCGGGATTTTGAAGAGCGAATCACCGTTGATCGCAAGAAAATCTTTTCCCACCACCCGGCTGATTGCCTGCCTCAACGCGCCGCCCGTGCCCAAGGGTTCGTCTTCGATCGAATACTCAATGGGCACACCCTGATACGTGTTGCCGAAGAATGTCTGGACCACCTCATATTTGTAGCCCACGGCGAGAATGAAACGATCGACTCCCTGCGACAGCAGATGATCGAGGGTGTATTGCAGAAACGGACTGTCGCCGATCTTCGCCATCGGTTTGGGAACATCCGTGACCACCGAATTCAAACGTGTTCCCCGACCACCGGCCAGAATTACCGCTTCCATCATCATCCTCACGATCCGAAACTTGTCCTTGGTGCAGATTATCCCATGCGATCGGGCCTGAAAAGATCGGAAAGATCGTGCCCGGCCCTGGAGAGGCTGTCCTGAAGCCTGCCTTCTGCGGGAAACGCCGCTGAAGCGGCGTGTTTGATCCATCACAGGGGGAATGGATCTGGTGGTTCTGCATGAGTTGGATCACCACTGCCAAGGCACGATCCTTGAGGATCGTGCCTTGACAGTGCCACCCTTGAGGCTTGGGCATGCCGCCCTCGGTTGTCGGCACTGCTTGAAGCAGTGGCACACACGCTTTGATTTCCCAGAGGTTACATTTCCCTTGCGACGCGCTATCCCCATCGTTACCATGCGGGAAGTGTCGTTGGGCCATGTCGCCTGGAAAGGTCATGATCAGAGCGGATCGTGTCCTTGAGGGTTCTCAGGAGACTCGTTCCTTCGGTGATGACCGACGGATGGGGTAGGGCGCGGCGATCGGAAAGGATCCCCTCGCGACGGTGAGTCACCCGTTTATGATCCGGAAACCGCTGAAAATCTCGGTCGTCACGCCGTGTCTGAATGATGCGCGTCGCCTTGATCTGACGATGCGGTCGATCCATGACCAGGGCTATGAAAACCTCGAACATATCGTGATTGACGGCGGATCCACCGACGGATCGATCGAAATCCTCCAACGGTATGCCAACCGCCTTGCCTATTGGTGCTCCGAACCGGATGGCGGCCACGGCGACGCCCTTTGGAAGGGATTGCAACGGGCGACGGGGGACATCCTGATATGGGTGTGCTCGAATGATCTTCTGCTGCCGGGGTCGCTGGCGTCCGTCGGGACGTACTTTGCCGAGCATCCCGATACGAACTGGTTGGTGGGTCATGGCCTGGTCATCGACGAGGAATCTCGGGTTTCATCTCGGATCTGGGCCGTTCCTTTCACGGTGCGGAGCATCCTCTTCTGGGAATTATGGGGCACCTGCCAACCGGCGGTGTTTATCCGCCGATCCGCATTCGAACAGGTCGGGGGAATCGATCGAAGCCTGAATGTGGCCGTGGATACCGATCTGTTTATCCGGCTTGCGAAACTCAGCACACCTGTCAGAATCGACTCGTTTCTCGGGGCACTCCGATTTCATGGGGACAGCCAGAGCAACCAGCAAGCCAGGGAAGTCCGGGAAACGGACGAGCGAATTAGACGGCGGGAAGGCCGGCCCTCCTGGTCACCGACGATCCTTCGCATTATTCACAGGTTGTACGGTTGGCGATTCAGCGGTATACAGCGATTGAATGAAGCATTACGATCGGACAAGCCGTACCCAATCGGCGCCCCCGCACTTACACTGAACCGATGAAAGGAGCATCTGTGGAAAAAATACTGGTGACAGGCGGGGCGGGATATCTGGGCTCGATCCTGGTGCCCATTCTGTTGAAACGAGGCTATGCGGTCACGGTTCTCGATACTTTGATGTATCATCAGGAATCCCTGCTGGACTGCTGTATCGATTCGAACTTCGAATTTATCAAGGGGGATGTCTGTAATGATGGCTTGATCTCTGAAATCGTGGGGGGATTCGATATCGTCATCCCACTTGCTTCGATTGTCGGTGCGCCGGCCTGCCGGTTGTCGCCGAAGCGCTCCAGCATGATCAACAATCAGGCGATTCGATTCATGGCGGACAAACTCTCCGCCAACCAGCGGGTGCTGTTTCCCACGACCAACAGCGGTTACGGCATCGGCGAACAAGACGCCCATTGCACGGAAGCATCGCCTCTCAGGCCAATTTCACAATATGGACGGGACAAGGTTGAAATCGAGCAATACCTGTTGGACAAGGGGAACGCCGTCACCTTTCGTCTGGCGACCGTCTTTGGGATGTCGCCTCGGATGCGAATGGATCTTCTGGTCAATGATTTTACCTATCGCGCCATGAATGATCGTTTTATCGTCCTGTTCGAGGAGCATTTTCGTCGGAACTACATCCACATTCGCGACGTGGCCGGGGCATTTCTATTCGGTATCGAGCACTATGACCGGATGAAGGGGCAGCCGTACAATGTGGGCCTGAGCGCGGCGAATCTTACGAAGCGTCAATTGTGCGACAAGATACGTGAGTATTGCCCGGAATTTCAGATTTTTTCGGCCGACATCGGCGAGGACCCCGACAAGCGCGACTATATCGTCAGCAATGAAAAGATCGAATCCCTCGGTTGGAAGCCGGACTATTCTTTGGACGATGGGATCAAGGAACTCCTGAAAGGGTACCGGCTGTTGCGGCCCAACCAGTTTACAAACGTCTAGCAGCCTGTTGTGGAAGTCGTAACTGGATGACGCATCGCCTGATTTCATTGGTTACGCGCCGGTTGGAAACCGGTGCCACAGCAGGTGCTTTGTGGGTTGGAGAGCATGATCAAGGTTTTGGAAGAGGAAAGTGCGCAGCGATCCACCCATTCGGCGAAAGAGGGTTCGCGCCGCAAGTTCATCCTGATCGACCACTCGATCAAGGGCTTCGGCGGTCACCACTATGAGTACGCCGTCCACGTGCTCAATGCCGCCAAAGAGCTGGGATTCGAGCCCATCCTTGCGGTGAATCGGGATTTCAAGGCCGAGCACGACTCGAAAACCCCCTGGAAGATCATTCCCGCCTATGAGCATGGATTCTGGCCTGAGCCGGAGACCGACCATTCCTCGTGGATGACGGCAGTGAGAAGGGCGGCATTCAATCTTCGTGTCAAGCTCGTCTACAGCCGGATCGGGCTGCTCAGGGCTACACTGGTCCACTTGCGATCATCGCAATCAACCGAGGAATCTATCCGTCAGACGGATCATGCTCACTTGACCGGTGGTCTCCTGATCATGCAATTCCTGTTCACCTATCCGCATTTGGTTCTGAAGTCGCTCTGGCAGTTCGTTCGAGAAGTCTTCTCATTTATTCCCTCAGGATTTTATCAATATGTTGGAAATGTCTGGTCGGCATTTATCAATGTCTGGCGACAGATCGGTTATCCCCTCAAGGCTTTCAAACTCATAAAAAGCCGTCGCAATAAGTCAAGGCGATCCGGGCGGATCAAGGCCTTTGAGCGCGATACACGGCATCTCTTCACAACCCTGTGCTCTGTGGATGACGGCGATCTGGTTTTCGTGCCGAC
>CAYXGR010000216.1:0-5535 GCA_964464525.1 uncultured Planctomycetaceae bacterium | reverse complement strand
GATCTTCGCCGGATCTTCCTCCGCCAGAAGACGAAGTGGCCCAACCGTTGGAAGATCAGCGTCTACGATCAGCACACCAAGAACCCCATCCGTTCGGAGTTCTCCCGGCGGATTCTGGGTAAGACCCCCGCACAACTCAAGGAGTATTGGCTGAACCTCAAGCTGACGCGCGGTCTCAAGCCGCCGAAGACCTGTCGATCGCCCCGCCTCGTGAAGCAGTACCTTAAGCGGGTCAAGGGCGGGATCGGCTACCTCTACGAAGACGAAGTGGACAAGACCGTCAAAGTCATCAAGTGGATCGAGTTGGATCGGAAGAAGAAGTGATCCGTGCGGAAAGGACAACCCATTCGGATATCAAGGGGATCCTGCTCCTGTGCGGTCTTATGCTGACCGTGGTCTCCGGCGCGAGCTATCTGATCTATCACGAGGGTGCGAAACGGCTTCGTTTCGGGGCCGAAAAACACCAATGGCATGAGACCTCCATCGCCAAGGCTGGGACGGAAGGGGCCATTCGTTCCCTGATCGAAAATATGGAACTGTGGGCACGGCAACCCATGATGATCGAGCTTCTCGACGGGGACGTCGATCACGAAATCACCGATCTTCTGGAAACCACACAGCAAAAAACTGCGTCCTATATTGAACTCTACTGCATCAACCCTGAGGGCAAGGTTCTGGTTTCTACCAACACAGATATGGTGAACACACAGTTGGATCCTCCGTCCGCGGCCCTGACGAAACTACGAGGAGGGCTTCGTGCCGAAATCAGACAGATTGACAATATAGTGATTGTTGAAGTGCCTATCTTCTGGCAATTTGATGAACGAGAATGCCTCGGCGTGCTGCGGGCGAAGGTTGATATCGATGGGATTCTGGTTCAACAACTGGACTGGTGGGTGGGCATGACGACCGCCTCCGGCCGGGTGCTTGCCCAGCACGGCGAATTCAATCCCGAGGTGATCGATCTGAGCAGCAAGGAACAACCCTTTGCAGGCCATGAGTGTGTGATCATCAACAGTGTCCGACTGATGTACCCCGCTGGTGTGTTCGGTCCCGAATGGACCGTCGTCGTCGCGGATACCTACGACGAGTTGTTCGGAGAGATCCGGGTTCTGGGAAGGATCACCGGAGGGATGGCGATCGGTTCTGCCGTTGCCGTCGTCGTGTTGGTTCTGGGTTTCAGCCGCCGACAGCGGGTCTTGATCCAACAGCTCAAGGAACGCGGTCGAGAGTTGGAAGACAACGCCATGGCGCTGGAGTCGGCCAACCTCGCCCTGAACGAAGCCAATCTCGCCGCGGAGTCTGCCACGGTCGCCAAGAGCGAGTTCCTCGCCAACATGAGCCACGAAATCCGTACACCCATGACCGCCATCCTGGGATACACCGAGATCCTCTCGGAAAATGTTACGAAGCCGGAAAACCGGGATGCGGTCACGACGATCACGCGAAATGGAAATCATCTTCTCGAGATTATCAACGATATCCTCGACCTCTCGAAAATCGAGGCGGGCAAGACGACTGTGGAACAGATTCCCTGCTCGCCCTGCGCGCTGGTGTCTGAAGTCGTCTCGCTCATGCGGGTCCGAACCGAGACGAAGGGCCTCACGCTGGACGCCATCTACTCCGACGGCCCGATCCCCGAGACGATTCGATCCGATCCGGTCCGTGTGCGCCAGATCCTCATTAACCTGATCGGCAACGCCGTGAAGTTCACCAACACCGGGGGGGTTCGCCTGATCACGCGCCTCGTCCGCGACGCGGGCGAGCCCCGAATTCAATTTGATGTCGTCGACACGGGAGTCGGTATGACCCAAGTCCAGGCGGCCCGGTTGTTTCAACCCTTCAGCCAGGCCGACACCTCGATGGCCCGCAAGTTTGGCGGGACCGGTCTGGGACTGGTCATCAGCAAACGATTCGCGGAAATGCTCGGCGGCGACATCGTCCTCGCGGAAACACGTGAGGGGAGCGGTACCCGTTTCCGCGCTACGATCGCCACCGGTCCGCTGGACGGTGTCAAGATGGTGAGGGATCCGGCGACCGAACCCATTACTCCCGTCGCGCCGATCATACCGCCCGTCCAACCGCCCAAGTCGCTCAATTGCTGCATCCTCCTGGCCGAGGACGGTCTGGACAATCAACGGTTGATCAAGCATATCCTCAACAAGGCGGGCGCGGATGTGACTTTGGCGGAAAACGGGAAGCTTGCGGTGGAAGCGATTCTGGCCACGCTGGAGGGTAGTGACGGCGGGCCGGGATTCGATCTCATTCTTATGGATATGCAGATGCCCGAGATGGACGGGTATCAGGCGACGGCCGAGATTCGCAAGAAGGGGTGGTGTGGGCCGATCATCGCCCTCACGGCACACGCGATGGCTGGTGATCGCGAGAAGTGCCTTGTCGCGGGCTGCGATGATTACGCCACCAAACCCGTGAACCGGAAGAAGTTGATCGAGATGATTGGCCGGCATCTCTCTTCAAAGGGCGAGCTGGTCGACTCGGTTTGAGCGCGCGATCGAGAAATCTGGAAACAGAGCCGCGCCCGTCAGGAAGCGATCGGCGCTCATCATGGGAGGGCCTTGTGGCTTGGGAGAGGACCACTCCCTTACGGTCGCGGCTCAGATAAAAATACAAAGGCAAACCCGGATCGCCGGAAGACATTTGAGGACAGAACATAGACCTTCGTATGGAACAAACTGAATCCGACAAGTCCATGCCGAGCACCGTTCGGAAGATGCCCTCCGGCATCACCGCCATTCTGATCCTCTGCGCGATGATGCTCGCGGTGATCTTCGGGGCGAGCTACTTCATCTATCGTCAGGGCGCCGAGGCCCTGCTGGCTGAAGCGCGGGATCATCAGGAACGGGAAGTCACCATCGCGCGGATCGGAACGCAGAGCACAATTTCCGCGTTGATCGAAAACATGGAACTCTGGGCCCGCCAGCCGGTGATGGTCGAATTGCTCGACGAAGACGTCGATCATGAAATTGCGGAATTGCTGGAAACGACGGAAAAACGGTTCACTTTTCTTGAGGAATTGTCCGGCATCGACCCGAGCGGCCGGGTGGTGGTGTCTACGCACACGGCCCGCGTTGGAAAACAGTTGGAACCCCCACAGACCGAACTGACGGCCATAAGGGGAGGGCTGCGTGCTTACATCAAGGAGTCCGGTGATCGTGTCACGCTCGAAGTCCCGATCTTCTGGACCTTCGATGAACGCGAATGTCTCGGCACCCTTCGGGCCACGTTGACCGCGGATGCCTTTTTGATGAGCAAGCCGGATTGGTGGGTAGGATTGACCACCGCGACCGGTCGGATGCTGGCGCAGAGAGGCCCCACGCTGCCCGACCCTATCGATCTGAGCGTGTGGGACGAGTATTACCCCGGCCTCGGGCGGGTGACGAAGCACAGCGCACGGGTGGAGCTTCCGCCGGGCGTGACCGGACCCGAGTGGTACGCCGTGATTGCCGACCCCTACGACACTCTGTTCGGCGAGATCCGCGTCTTCGGCGCCCTGACCGGCTGGATGGCCGTCGGATCTACGGTTGTCATTATTCTGCTCGTCGTCGCGTTCACATGGCGACAGCGCGGCCTGATCAAGCTCGCGGCGAGAAGCCAGGCCCTTCAGGAAAACGCCGCCACCCTGGAGGCCTCCAACAAGGCCTTGCTGGAGGCCAGCATCGCCGCGCAGGCATCCACCCGCGCCAAGAGCGAGTTTCTGGCCAACATGAGTCACGAGTTGCGGACGCCGCTCAACGGCGTCATCGGCATGACTGGTCTCCTGTTGGGCACGGAGTTGGACCCGCGTCAGCGAAAGCTGGCCTCGCTGGCCAAGTCGTCCGGCGACACCTTGCTTGGGCTGATCGACAGCATTCTTGATTTCTCCAAGATCGAGGCCGGTCGAATCGAGCTTGAGGCGACTGAATTCGATCTGTATGCAACAGCGGAAAAGGTGGCGGTCGCGCTGAATCCACTTGCCGAGGACAAGCATCTCAAGCTCATCTGCAGCTTTCATCCAGAGGTGCCCAAGCAGGTGCGCGGCGATCCGACCCGCCTGCAACAGGTGCTTACCAACCTGATCAGCAATGCGATCAAGTTCACCGAGAAGGGCCAGGTTGCCGTTCGCGGTGTATTGGAAGAAAACAGCGAAACGCACGTCGTCGTCCGTTTCACCGTGACCGATACCGGCATCGGCATCGCCCCGAATCGGATGGATCGCCTGTTCGAATCATTCTCGCAGGCGGACAGTTCGACAACCCGCAGATACGGCGGTACCGGTCTCGGTCTGTCCATCGCCAGGCAGCTTGTCGAATTGATGGATGGTCGGATCGGCGTGGATAGCGAGCCGGGCATGGGATCCACCTTCTGGTTCACGATTCGGCTGGCCGTGCAAGCCGGCCACCCCCGGAGTGGGTGCGTCTCGGCGCTGGACGATCCCCATCTTCTCCCGCGGGGGACACCCGGCGCACGGATTTTATTGGCGGAAGACAATGAGATTGGTCGGGAAGTAGCCGCCATGACGCTGAGTGAGGCGGGCTATCAGTGCGATGTCGTCTGCAACGGGAAGGAGGCCGTCGACGCGGCCCTGGGGGAGGACTACGACCTGATCCTCATGGACTGCCAGATGCCGGAAATGGATGGTTTCGCCGCCACGGACGCGATCCGGCATCACGAGCAGGCGGAGGCGCTCGCCCATCCCGGACAGGGCAGGATCCCGATCGTGGCCCTGACGGCCAACGCCATCATAGGTGATCGCGAGCGATGCCTCGATTCCGGTATGGATGATTATATGGCCAAGCCTATCGCCCCGGATCAATTGATCGAAATGATAGAGACCCATCTCTGCCGCTCAGAACCGAGTCCATCAGAAAGCGGCCCCTGCTTATTCCCATCGGGTGCCATCGACGCGCTCTGTTTACCGGTGCCGCCCTTCGACGTCGACGATCTGATCGCGCGATGGGGACACGATCACGGCCTGGTCGGCCGACTTATCGAGCGGTTTCGCCATCACTGCCAGAGCGATCTGGAAGAGTTTGAAGAGCGATTCCGGGAGGGCGACTGCGAGCAGCTTGCCCGATCGGCGCACCACTTGAAAGGTTCGGCGAACTATCTTTCCGCGGACAGGCTGGGTGAAATCGCCGCTCGATTGGAGACAATGTGCCGCGCGGGCGATCTGGTCGGCGCGCGGGGAAGTCTCGAAGAACTTCGCGCCGAACTGACCCGATGTCTCGAATTCGCCCCCAAGGCAATGGAGGCCGTCGCCAAGACGTCCTGACAATTTTACATATGTAGTTTCCAGTGTGGACATTGCCCCCTCCACCTTTTTCCACATTGAAGGGGACTGCATATGTCTGCCCATGGCAGAGCCATCCATCAGAGCCGCGACCGTAAGGGAGCGGTCATCGCCCGCCCTCGTAGAACGATTTCAGAACACCTGGATCATGACATGCTGTCGATGGAATGACCACCACACGATCGCTGTGGGGTCCATGACAGAATCGGCGGATTCCATGGCCGCTTCAGCCGGGCAGTTTTATT
>CAYXGR010000215.1:0-5567 GCA_964464525.1 uncultured Planctomycetaceae bacterium | reverse complement strand
GCGGAGGCGCCCAGTGTTTCGGCATAGGATTGCATTGCGGCGAGAACGGCGGGCGGCTTGGGAAAGCTGGTCGCGGCGTTGTCCGCATAGAGTCGTGATGGCATAGAGAGAACTCACTATCAGAGAACGCGATCGTGTATGACTGACGAGCCACGGACTTCCAGTCCGTGTGGCCGTTCACAGTCACAATCCCGCTCCGGGACTACATCGAACGAGAGGCGCACCCATCGAATAATTGCCCTATTATAGGCCAACCCGCCACCGATAGCGCGGACAAGGCAACGATGCACCATAGAGTACATTCTGGAAATCCCGTGCCACCGGTTTCCAACCGGTGTGAAACTCGTAACTCGAAACTTGGAACTCAACCATGTCAAACAGACGCCCCAAGGTTGATCCCAATGATGGACGCCGACGCTGTCGATGGGCGGCGACCGATCCGATGCTGGCTGCCTATCACGATTACGAGTGGGGGGCGCCGATCCGCACCGATGGCGGGCATCTCGAACGCATGGCCCTGGAAATTTTCCAGTGCGGTCTCTCCTGGCGGATCGTGCTGGTGAAGCGTAAGGCCTTGCGGCGGGCGTTCATGGGTTTCAACGTCAAGAAGGTCGCCGCAATCAAGGCACGTCAGGTGGATCGGCTCTGCCGGGATGCGTCGATCATCCGCAACCGCCGGAAGATCCTCGCGACGGTTGAGAATGCCCGCCGGTTTCTGGAAATCGCCCGCGAACACGGCTCCTATCGTCGATGGCTCGACTCGTTGCCCGCTGTGACGCCGGCCGAGATTCAGGCGCTGTTTCCAGCTTTTCGAGAGCGGTTCAAGTTTATGGGACCTGAGACGACCAAGTGTTACCTGATGGGTTTTGGCAAGATTTCCCCGGAGCACGAGCCAGAATGCTGGTGTGCGGGTGGAATCGTAACCTAGTCAATAGCAAAGGCTTCCCGTTTTATATTGATGCACGATTGATACACGGAGAGGCGTAATATGCGTAAACTCACAAGATGTGCTTGCAATGCCCGATGAAGTGTATATTATCCTTACTTCGTGGGAGCCAACCCGTAAGGCAACGCCGAAACAGGGCGGCCCGCCTCGCACATTGATTCCCGAACACCCCGCCAACAAGAATGACGACGGAGCGTGAAACAAGAGAGTGGACCAGGATGGTCATGGAAGAGCGTGAAGGGTTCGCCGCGCGCGAGCATTTCCGGGGTACGTTTTTCCTGCCACGATTATAAGATTTGGAGGAAATGAATCATGGAAGAGAAATCAAGGCATGAGATGATCATGCGGGCGAAGCTCAGCTACGCCGAACAGAAGACGAATCTGTCCCTGCGGGGATGGGTCGATCGCGAACTTCGTGAAATCGGACTGAACTCCATGTCGGAGAATGAGTGCGGCATGTACAACCTCAATGACCGGCCGCGTATTTTTCAGGACGTCTGAATCGCCGGCGCGGGGGGAGCGAGCCGAGGATCCCTTCCCGGATCGCTCATCATGTGAAACGAGCGACAAACACCATGTCCCGGTCCGCCGACCGATCCGATCCCTTCCAACATTCGTCCTCCATCGTTCCGGACGACTGCGATATCCTCCCGACCGATCAGGGCTACGACCGCTGGTCTATTATTTACGATGACGAGGACAACCCGCTCATCCGCATGGAGGAGCCCGTGGTCGCGGAACTCATCGGGTCGGTGAGCGGCCTCGATCTGCTCGATCTGGGTTGCGGCACCGGCCGCTGGTCGCTGCGCCTGGCCGGGATGGGCGCGAACGTAACGGCCGTCGATTTCTCCGATGGGATGCTCGACAAGGCCCGTGCCAAGCCCGGTGCCGATCGTATCCACTTCAAAGTGCATGATCTGAATCAGCCGCTGCCCATCCAAGACGCGGGTTTCGATCGCGTGATCTGCTGTCTGGTGCTCGATCACATTGAGTCGCCGGACCCTCTCTTCGTGGAAATGCGGCGGCTGTGCCGGCCGGACGGGCAAGTCATCGTCTCCGTGATGCATCCGGCGATGATGCTTCGGGGAATCCAGGCGCGTTTTGTCGATCCTGAGACCGGCCGTGAGACCCGGCCGCGCAGTGCTCCGAACCAGGTTTCAGACTATGTCATGGCCGCGTCCAAGGCCAATCTCTTTCTCGACCATATGTCCGAGCACGCCGTGGATAAGGCCCTTGCGACCGCCTCGCCGCGTGCGGCAAAATACCTCGGCTGGCCGATGTTGTTGGCAATGCGTATGCACCCATAGTCCGCTGCGGGAACCGAGGAGGTGGTAGGATGGGTCATCAGCCCCATCTGTTGAACCCATTGGACTCGATTGCTCCCAGCCGGTTAGAATCCGCCCCGCACGGCAGCAACACGAAAGCCCGGCCGCGCCACGTCGTTGTCTCATCGATAGGGCGGCTCTGCTCTCGCCAGAAAAACACGGAAAGGCCGACAAACCATGATCGATCCCGAAAATGTGCTCATCCGCTGTCCACAGGGTCACGAACTTCAGGCGGCCCGGGCTGATTTGAACAAGCCGTTGGCCTGTCCGGTCTGCAACGTGACCTTCACTCCCAGCGCTGCGGAGCTTGTGAGCCCGCCCGCGGTGCTGCCCCCGAGCCCGCCCGGAGAGGGAGCGGCACCCGCCCCGGTCACCATGAGCTATTCCGATGGAACGTTGACCAAGCCGGTTGCGTTTCCCGGATTTACCAATTGGATGCTGGGATTGTGGATCGCCACGACCCTCCTCACCGCGATCTTTTCGGTTATCACCCTCATATATCCACCCTCAATCGATCCGACGGCGCCGAATATCAGCATGGCTATTGGCAGCGGTCTATTCGCATGCGTCAGCGGCGGGATGAGCCTGGCGGCCATCATCCTGCAACTGATGTGGATTCATCGTGTGCATACCGACGCCCGGCGGGCGAAGAACTACGAGGGCGTTTCCCCCGGTCTCGCCCTCGGGCTCAGCTTCATACCGATGCTCAACTATATCTGGACCGGCCTGACGATGAAAAAGCTGGCCGTCTTTGCGAATACGAGTGATCGGGAGGATCGTCGCGTCGCCGAAGAGGCGGTCAAGATGACGGGGCTGTGCTTCATCCTCGGAATCATTTACGTACTCGCATCGTGTATCACGCTCGCGATCATGGTCCCGCCGTTTATGGAAATGATGAAAACGATGACGCAGGGCGGGGGGCAGGCCATGGACCAGGCCGCACTCCAGAAGCAGATGACCGATGCCGTCCCAGTCGTCGTGCAACTCCTCGTTCAGGCGATCACGATCGTGGGCATGCTGGTCTATGTCTTCGCCGTTCGAAAGCTCGAGGCCTCGCTTTATCCTTTCCTTGGCGCACCTGGGCGCTGAACACTAGCTCCTGATCTGTTGTGCGGGAGACATGTATTACGACACGATTTGAGTTCGCATTTCTTATCGACTGATCATCGCTGTGACTCTAAGGAAGCGATGTGCTTTGAATCGAAGTGAAAGACAGCCGTCATCACAGCGCACAAGTGTCTTGATCCAGATGTCGTGAAATCGTTCTGTGAGGGTGTGCGGTGACCGCTCCCTTACGGTCGCGGCTCTGATATGCCCATTTTCCATGTTTATTTTTCAGAAAGGATGGGGCACCCGGCAGTCACCCACTATCGCCGTGTCAGACCGGCCGCGATCTCGGGCGTAAAAATCTCCGCATCCAAAAGACAGTTCTCCACCGCCGGCAACGCCCAGTTATCCTGGTTCACGAAGTAGATCCGATCATCGATCGGTCGCCGCAGCGCGTCGGTGACGCCATTGGCGATCAATCCCGGGCGAGCAATCGGCATCGCGTGTCCCCATCGCGTCATGCGAACCTGACGAACGGCGCTGGGCTTCACTTTCAACGTCGCCAGCATTGCGTGAACTTGCGGAACGACAGCCTGGGTGTAGTTTTGCCAGCCCTGCTCAATCAGTAGTGTCCACCGCCCGAAGTTGAAGGGCAGCGGCCAATAAAGCGTCAGCACACTTCGCGGAATCTTCGTCCCCCGCGCGAAGTGGCCGCTGAGCATGTCGATCACGCGTGAGTTCGCCTGCGCCTCCGGCTCGCTCATCGGGAAATTTCCGTCGCCGAGCAGAAAAATGTCGTAGAAATCACGCTCGATCGGGGCGTTGAGCAACACGTTGACGACGACATAGGCGCGATAGTCCAATGCCTCCATCGCCGCGACCTTGGCTTCGTCCAGTGCGGAAAGATCATGGATAATATGCTTGGCGATCATCTTCGAGCAGCACATCACCACGCGCTTGGCGCTCATCGACCGACACTGGCCCCCCGAATCCAGATAGGTGACCAGCACCTTGTCTCCCGTCATCAGGCGAACATCGACGACGCGACTGCCGCCGTGAAGCTGCGCCCCGCGTCGACCGGTATTGGGCCGGGTCAACCGGTGCCAGAACTGTTGGGCCATCCAGGCGTTGCCGCCGGGAAAGACCCAGCGACCGAACTCTTCGGCTGCGAGAAAGTTCCATCCACTCGCCGCCGAAATCTCCTCCCATCCTGCTCCAAACGACGAATAGCAGTAGGCCTGGACCGCCGCTGCCAGTAGGTCGGGCACCGGCATGCCCATTTGCTGCTCGATGTCTGCTCGGAATGTTTTCTTGTCCAGATCGAGAATCCACTGGTTGTCCTTGCCATCCGGTAGGGGGATGTCCGGGTAGTCGACGTTGGCCATGTTCAGGACGACTTCGCGATAACGCAGAAACGCCTGCGCCACCTCCGGCGGTTGGCCCTTGGCTGCAAAAAAATCGTCCAGGATCTTCCCGTTGAGTTCGATCTCGAAATCGCCCTCGTCGACACGCACAACCCGCTGGAGGCCGAGCTGCCGATACAGATCTTCCAGGAAGGTGCCCGCGTCCGGCGTGATGACGTAGGCATTGCCCAATGAGTAGTGGGTGCCGGCCCAGTACTCGCCCTGGGCCGATCCGCCGAATCGATCGTGCAGTTCAAACACGACCGGGGCATAATCCCGTAACAGATAGGCCGTGGACAAACCCGAGATGCCGCCACCGACGACGATCAGTTCGACATCCTCCGTGGGCAAGGGCGGTTGACCACCCGCGAAGCATTGTTCATTGCCATGAAAGGGGATATCCCCGTTTTCCACGAAATCGTCGCCGGTGTACCAGGATGCGAAGGGTAACCCCTCCACCATGACGGATTGCGGATGAAGCGGGATGGGATTAAAGGGGCTTGACTTTCCCTGCGGAATACCGCCCGGAATGTTTCGACCGCTGCCGGACGGGGCTCGACCCCAGGCCCGTCGGCCGAATAGCCCCAACGCGGCGGCGCTCAGGCCACTCTGTATGAAAGATCGTCGTGTGGTCATATGCCCTCCATTCTTTCCCGACCGGCCATTGTATCACAATAGCGCATGAGTTTCTCATGAAAACGGCTGGCGCATGAGCACGGCCGCGTGATTCCGAGGAATCACGCGGCCGCTGTTATACTTCAATATCTGTGTGCCACTGCTTGAAGCAGTGCGAATGTGTGCCACTGCTTCAAGCAGTGAGAATGGCAGTCGCCGGTCACCCGACGC
>CAYXGR010000214.1:0-5606 GCA_964464525.1 uncultured Planctomycetaceae bacterium | reverse complement strand
GTGCCACTGCTTCAAGCAGTGCCGCGTGGGCATGGCGGGCGCAATCGTTGGGACTGCTTGATGCAGTGGCACACAAAGAGGACGGTGCCCTGCGAATTGTGGATGCACTTGGGAGTGGTGTAGGCCGCACGGACTGGAAGTCCGTGGCTCACCAGGCTGATTCGCACCGGTTGAAAACCCATGTCACAGACCCGACGGATGGCGTTAGTACACACCGGCCCATCTCGACATGGCTGTGAGACCCGAGCGAATATCAGTTCTCGTTATGAAGTGATCAACCTGAGATTCAAAGAGAAACGACGCTCGGGGCTGGATTCGACCCGACTTCCACCACGTTATTCAGATCTCCGTAGGGATTCGTTTCGACACGATGGTTTTCCGGGTCATTCCGCCAATGACCGTCAATGACGTATCGATAGTGGTACCGACCGGGCCTCAGCGGCAACTTGATCTGAAAGGTGTCGTGATCGACGTGTTGCAGCGGGGTTCGACTCGGGTTCCAGTCGTTAAAATCGCCGGCCAACTGTACCCGGTTGGCTCCGGCCGCCCGTATGACGAACAAGGTTCCGTTTTCCATCGCCCTTGGGCCGTAGATCCGCTCAATCTTACGTTCCGTCTCCACAGGTGTGGGGGGCATCTCGGGGCGGCTGAGTGCGCGTGTGCCGCCGATCAGGGTTTCCGTGGTGGCCAGAAGCTGGTTGGCCTCGGCCGCCAGAGCATCCGCCCGGTCAATGAGGCTTTGTCCACGCTCGCTGCCCGCCTCGATATCGGTGATCGGATCGAGTTTCGCCACGTTCGGTGTCGTAGTCGGTCGAACCGGAATGGCCTGGGCGGTCGACAGGGTCGATGGTTCGGGCGCCGCTGGTGAGATCGGCCGGGCAGAAGCCGCCGGAACATCTTTCCGTGTCGGCGTCACGGTTGCCCGTTCCTGCATGGTAGCAAAACCATTTGTCGGTTCTATCGAGATCAACTCCCGGGCGAAGCGAACGAAATCACGACAGCCGGTGCTGGCGGGATCGTATTCGGTGATCGGCTGCCCGAGGCTGGCGCTCTCCTTCAGCTTCGTATTGAAGTTGATGAACGACGTAAACATGGCGTCGCCGTGGCGCTTCCGAAGCTCGGCCAGGATCTCACGGGCGAGTTTCGTGCGAACGTCGTAGTGGTTGGCCAGAATCCGTAACGTCAGCGGCTTGTCCCACGCCGCCCGCATGGCACGAACCGTGTCGAGCTGTTTCGAGAGACCATGTAGTGAAAAATAGCCCGTATCCACCGGAACGATGATCTCATCGGCGGCATACAACGCGCTCTCAGTCAGGAAACCGATCGTTGGTGGCGTGTCGATAACAACGAGATCATAGCGATCCGCGACCCCTTGCAATGCCCGCTCAAGACGACGCTCCCGATTATCCACATCACTCAACTTCCGCTCAAGCTTGGACAGATCCACTCTTGAGGGAATGAGATCGAAGTTGCTGGAGATTTGCCAGATCACCCGACTCAGATCGGGCAGCTCCCGATCGGGATCGGCGGTAAGAATCTCCGCGATGCTCACCTCGATCTGCTCTTCCGGGACCGCCAAACCCAGGGCACAGTGACCTTGTGGGTCCAGATCAATCGTCAGTGTTCGCTGCCCTTCCCGAGCCAGACATGCGGCCAAATTGATGGCGATCGTGGTTTTTCCACACCCGCCCTTCTGGTTGGATATAGCGATAATCCTCATGTCTGTTGACCCCTGAGGCAGGCTATCAGCCCGCAATAATTGCCGGATATACGATGATTCCAGAACACCACCACTACGGTCGTCAGCTTCCGATAATGACAAATTCGGCTTATCAGCGTTGTGAGCTTTAGTTTTTATGGGACGAAAGTCCACTTTCAGCATCGCCACGCCGATTTATCGTCGGATGCGATCGATTCACGCCCTGCTATGTCGGATCGATTGAATGATTCCACCTTTCATTTATGATCTGGAAGATCGCTAAGAGACTATCTTTCATATCCTTAACGTTGATAGGCGACGGGGGGGCTATGGGATCCTCCAGGTTGAGCATCCGCCCGCTTGTCTCACGCAACGAAATGTCAGATATCACCTATTCTGGATCGCGTCGACACACCAATATGCCTCCCCACCCATCCTTGCCGCAAATCACCCTGATCACTACGATGCACTCGGGTTCATCGTACTAAGCGGCACTGCCTCTCATGGGTTCGATTCATGTGGCAAAAACTCCATAATCTGCTCGATCAGGCACGTGATCCACATATCCTGGTCGTCGGCGATTTCATGGTCGACCGCTATCTCTACGGTGATGCGGAGCGAATCAGTCCGGAGGCCCCCGTTCCGGTTCTGAAGGTCGTCCGAGAGGAGGATGCCCTCGGCGGGGCCGGCTCGATGGCCGCCGACGCCGCCGCGCTCGGGGCCGTGGTTCACTGCGTGGGCGTCGTGGGCCACGATTCGGACGCCGACCACCTCGCCAATCTGCTCATGAAGGCCGGCCCCGATCCGACCGGTCTCGTTCGGATTCCCGGTCGGCGGACCACGCGCAAGACCCGGCTCATCGGTCTCGCCCAACATCGCCACCGCCAGCAGCTCATCCGCGTGGATGACGAGTCTTCCGACCCGCTGGACGACGCCACGATCGACCGACTCCTGAAACACATCGAAGCACAACTGGCCCACTGCGCCGTGCTCTGCATAGAGGACTACAACAAGGGCGTCGTCACCCACTATCTGATGCGCTCCGTGATCGATGTGGCCCGTTCGCACAACATACCTGTGCTCGTGGACCCCCCCAGCGTGACGGACTACTCCCGCTACGCCGGGGCTACTCTGATCACGCCCAATCGCACCGAGACCGAGAAGCTCACCGGTCTCAAACTCCGCAGTATCCACAACGTAGAGGACGCCGCGCCCCGCATTTTGCAAGCCTGCCAGACCGAGCAGGTCTGCGTCACGCTCGACGCGGACGGGGCGGCCCTGATCGGTCCCGATGGTGTCTTCGAACACATCCCCACCAAGAAACGGGCGGTATACGACGTGACCGGCGCGGGAGACGAGGTGCTCGCCGCCCTCGCCTTTGCGATCGCGGCGGGTGGAAGCATGGACGAGGCGGTTCGGCTGGCCAACATCGCCGGCGGCCTCGAGGTCGAAAAGTTTGGTTGCGTGCCGATCACGCGCGAGGAGGTGCTCGGTGAAATCCTCATGGAGCACCACAAGACCCTTGGCAAGAATCGCACGTTGGATGTGCTACTGCCCGAACTCGCCCGCCGTCGGGCTGCGGGAGAGACCGTCGCATTCACGAACGGTTGTTTCGATCTGATCCACGCGGGACACGTCGCCACCTTCGCCCACTGCAAGAAACACGCCGACCTGCTGGTCCTCGGCCTGAACTCGGACGCCTCGATCCGTCGTCAGGGCAAGGGGGATGATCGTCCCATCGTCGGGGAGCGGGATCGAGCCGCCGTCCTGTCGGCCATGGCCAACGTTGATTACATCGTTCTGTTCGAGGAGGACACCCCGCTCCGGCTGATCGAGGCCATCCGGCCGGACGTACTCATCAAGGGTCGGGACTGGGAGGGCAAGACAATCGTCGGGCAGGAATGCGTCGAAGCCCACGGCGGCCGGGTTCTATTGACTCCGATGGTCAAAGGGTTGGGCACGACGCGGATGATCGATCGCATCCGCTCAACAGAATCCCGCACGGTGAAATAGACGCAATGCAGAAGCTCTCATCTCTGACAATCTTCTTCCCCTGCTACAACGAAGAGGGGAATGTCGAACGGATCACGGCGTCGGCCCTTGAGGCGGCCCCGGAATTCGCGGACCGCTTCGAGATCATTCTCGTCAACGACGGAAGTCGAGATCGTACCGGCGAGATCGCCGATCGCCTGGCTTCGGAGCACCCGCAGGTTCGTGCGGTCCACAACCAACCCAATCTCGGTTACGGCGGCGCCGTCCGGCGAGGTCTGGCCGAGGCCTCGATGGAGTGGATCTTCTTCACCGACGGCGACGGGCAATTCGACATCAAGGAACTGTCCCGGCTGATCGAATTACTGGATCGCTGCGACTTCGCGGTCGGCTATCGCATCAAACGGGCCGATCCGTTCATCCGCAAGCTCAATGCCTGGTGCTGGGGCACACTGGTTCGAATGCTCTTCGGCCTCAAGGTGCGCGATATCGACTGCGCCTTCAAGCTGTTGCCCGGATCCTTGAACAACGCCGTGCGACTGCACAGCAACGGGGCCCTGGTCAGCACGGAGCTGTTGGCCAAGGCGAAGTATCGCGGCCTGCGCATCGCCGAGACCGGCGTCCACCACTACCCACGAACGGCGGGCGAGCAGACCGGCGCCGATCTGAAGGTGATCTTGAAGGCCTTCCGGGAACTGTTCCAGCTCCGGCGACACATCCGCAGCGAGGGGTTGCCGGGGAAAGACGGATAAACGGGAATCCGGTCGGCGCGGCGGGCCCTGCGGAGTTGATGATCCCCCAAAAAACAACCGGTGGGACGCCGATGCTCCCCATTATTGCAGGATTCAACCGTCTTTCGAGTGTGAACCACTCACGCGGTCGATGCCATTCTGATACATACATCGATATATTGAGATCAGGGTGGACCAGTCAAAACGAGATTTCGCCAACGCGCGGCCGCATTGGCCCTGGGCGCGGCGATCGTCGTCGGACAGGGCGACCAACTCGCGGAGCGCGGCGGCGATGGCGCGACGATCGGGGGAGACGATACGTCCGGCGCCGACCGACGCGACCTCGGGCAGGTTGCAGGCGTCGGAGATCAGGACCGGCAATCCCGCCGCCATCGCCTCCAGAATCGACAGGCTCAACCCCTCACTCAGGCTCGGTTGCAAGAGGATCGACGCGCGACCGAGGGTACCCAGAACCTCTTCCCGCTCCAGCATGCCGGTAAAGGTGATCCGATCGGCCATGCCCTTGCGATCGGCGGCGGCCTGGATCATCCGCTGCATGCCGAATTCGTCGGGACCGGCGACGACGAGGTGCCAGTCATCCCCGGCGGCGAGCACGTCGAAGCAGGCCTGGGCACCGGGGACGATGCCCTTCTGCTCGGCGATGCGGCCGAGGATGAGCACCCAGCGTTTGTCCTTGCACTCGGGAAAGCGCTTCTCCAGCAATTCGGAGGACGGGAGCGTTTCGAAATCCGCCGCGTGCAGGCCGTTGGGGATAATTTCGACGCGTGGATTGAAACCCAACTTGCGGATGTGCTCGGCCTCGCCCTCGGCCAGGGCGTGCAGGCAGGCGGCGGTCCGCAGGTTGCGGTGTTCGAAAAGCCAGCCGATCGGTCGCTTCTTCCACGCGCTCCGCCGCCAGGCCCAGGGCATCATCATGCTGTGCGGCGTGATGACCATCGGTCGGCCGAGTCGGCGGGCGGCCCGGCCGGCGGTGCGATTCTGGTCCGACCAGAGACCGTGGAGGTGGACGACGTCGGCGTCGCGGACGAGGTCGTTGATGTCTCGATTGAAGCCCGGCGAGCAGCCGAGGGGTGATCGCGCATTGGCTTCGAAGGCGAGAACCTCGACGCCGGGAACCGCCTGCGGCGTGCCGAAGCGATCTCCCCGAAGGACGGCGATGCGGCAGG
>CAYXGR010000213.1:0-5654 GCA_964464525.1 uncultured Planctomycetaceae bacterium | reverse complement strand
TTCGCACCGGTTGGAAACCGGTGCCACAGGCCCGCCTGAATTGTCATGGACCCGGCCCAGCGGGCCCAGCACGACAGGATGTCGTGTGATTGACAAACGCAGGTTGGGTATCCAAGATAATCACTGAACGCGGTTGGGATTTCGACGCGATCTTTCTGCGTCTAGCCGTACCCCCGAGGTGGTTCGGCCGTTTGCATCAACCCGTGCCGAGGCGGTTTCTCGAAACTTGGACCCATCTTCTGTAGGTTCTATGTTCGCGCCGGCGACCCCAATCGGCCGACCGGGAGCCACGCAATGCAATTGATCGAAATCGGAGATAATCAAGTGGTCCAGATCGGGCCCAACCACTCCGTCGATCAGGCGATTGCCTTGATGGAGGAGCACGGATTCCGTCATCTTCCCGTTGTCGAACACGGGCGGATTCTCGGCATGCTCTCGGATCGGGATCTACTCTCCGCCGCGGGGATGTTGCCGAATTGGCAGCGAACGGCCTCGAGCGAGGGACCGGTTCGGATCGGCGCAACGACAGTCTCCCAGATCATGTCCAGTCCCGCCCGAACGGTCGCAGCGGATGCCTCTCTGGAGGTAGCCGCCGAGCTCATGCTCGATCAGGGAATCCGCGCCATACCGCTCGTATACAAGGATCGCATCGCCGGAATCGTGACGGAGACCGATTTCCTCAAGTGTTATCTCGACGATCGGCCGATCGCCCGGCGACCGGGCTGGCGGATGCAAAAGGTGACAGATCACATGAGCCGGCCTGTTGTGACGCTTCTGCCCGGCGATGGCTTTCGCCATGCCGTCCGCACGATGCAGGCCAGGGGACATCGTCACATTCCGATCATGGAGGACAGCCGTCTGGTTGGCATCGTCTCGGATCGGGACATGCGCCGGGCACTGCTCACGCGCGAGATCGAGTCCGAGGACGTCGCCACGCAAGGCCTGAAAAGCCACAACGACATCGCCATGCGCGACATCATGACAAACGAGGTTGTGACGATCAACCCCCCTGCCACGCTTGCGGAAGTCGCCGACACACTCGTCACACACAAGTTCGGTGCATTGCCCGTCACCAGCCAGGGTGAACTGGTCGGGATCATCACCGAGGCCGATCTGTTACGTATCTTCGTCGCGTCCTTCAAGGCATAAGTTTTTCGATCAGAGCCGCGACAATCAAAACTGCGACAATCAGAGCCGCGACCGTGAGGGAGCGGTCGGTGCGTATCTTCTGTGGTTCGTAGCCATGCTATATATATCGCTCCCTGACGGTCGCGGCTCTGATGATCACTTCCTTACGGGCGAGACTTCGAATGGCGCGGGGCCTTGCGGAGTTCCTTTCGCGTGAGTTTACCGTCGTCGTTTTTGTCGAGGCGATCAAACCGCTTGGGACCGCCCGGAAATTCATCCGGCGTCAGGAATCCGTCACTGTTGGCATCGTGTTGTTTGAAGATCCGTCCGGGCCGGGGCGCCCGGCCCTTGTGATCGCCGGAACCGGGGCGAGCCTTTGGTCCGCGTGCTCGATCGCGTCCTCGATGGCGTTCCGGGCCGCGAGGTCCAGCATGTTCGCCGGGGCCCATCCGTTCGTGCGGCCCATCCCGATGCATATCCGGACCCCGAAAGGGGCGCGGCCGGCGCATCGTTTGTCCTTGTTCCATTCCGGGTGCGTGACCGCGACGACCCCGGTTGTGACGCGGGCCCGCCAATGGGGGAGGGCCGTCGAAACGAGGGGCCGCATGCTCGCGTAAGGCCGCGCCGCGCGGCCTGCCGCCTCGTCGTCCGGCCCTCTCGCGCATCGCGTGATCGATTGCTTGCCGGATCATCTCGCCGATTCGAGGCTGATGCTCACGCCACATCTGCTCGACGGTCTGCCTGACGATGTCGCGGATGTGGTGTTCCATTGCCTCGCGGTTGGGGCCCTGGCGATCGCCGAACCGGGGTCCATCGGGTCCGCGTCGCCGGCCGGGTCCATCCGGTCTTGCGTCGGGGCCTTGCCGCCGTGCGGCGCGTTTTCGGAATTGCCGCTGGACCATCTTGAATTCCTCCCGATCGATGACGCCGTCCCGGTTTTTGTCCCATCGCTCGAAGCCCGCCTTTGCCTTGGGTTTGGGTTCAAGGGTGGCAGAGGCATTGGCAACACTTGTCCAGGCCATTATCCCCAGCCCCATGGCTGCTATCAGTCCATTTCTGTTCATGATTTTTCTCCAAAATTGTCAGGTGGTCACGGTCATCCAGGATGCTAAGATGCATCCGCCATCGAACCGATAAACGCCTGATCGGGGGGGTTATTGCAATCGACCGATTCGTGACCGGCCGACAGGGGCGTGAGGGGGCCTGATTGTGCGTGAAGGACGCCGGTGGGCTTCGTTTTCTCTTGCTGCGAGCCCCCCGTTTCATTCGAGGGGGTTGCCCGACAATGGGATGCATTTCGGATTCCCAATGGGGCAAAACCGCATTCGATCCGAAACAAGAAATGTGTTGTGTATTTTTGGAGAACCCATTCATGAAGTCAATCGTGATTTTCAGTTTTTCGGCAATCGTCCTGTTGGGCGGTCTGGTCAGTCAACCGGCCGTCGCTGAGACGGATCTGTCCCGATTTTCACTGGTCGATGCCGTTCCCTCGGATGCATTCATCACGGTATCGGCCTGTGCCAATCCGGAGCGCCAGTTCCTGAATGAATACTGGGAAGAGGTTTTCAAGGCCTTCCATGAGAGCGGTATTCTGACGGACGTCTGGGATCTGATCATGGGCTTCGTGGACGACGAAGACCTGGACGCCGTGGAAGATCTGGCCGAACGATTCGGCGATCTGTGCGGAAAGGTTGAATTCGGCGACCTGTTCGAGAAGGAGTTCCTCTACACAGCCCGATTCGATTCGTCACTGCCAGGTATTCCGATGCTCTATGAAGGTGTGATCGCGGGTCGTTCCGACAAAAAGAAAGCCCAAGCCAATTATGATGCGTTCACGGCGATACTTTATGAGGTCGCGCGATTGATTGACTCGGAGGAAGAGGGCAGCGTCAGCGTCACAGAGAAGAAGGCGCACGGAGCGACGATCGCGATGCTGGGCATTCCGGCCGCCCCGGGGATCGGTTTCGGCGTAGCCGTGCGAAAAGACGTGGTCGTGATCAGCCTGGTGGGTCAATCGATCATGGACGAAACGCTCAAATTACTGGATGGTTCGTCCAAGGCCAAGCGGCTGAAAGACTCAAAGCGATTCCAATCGGCGTTTTCGAAGTTGCCCGCCGCGGAAGATACGATTGTGTTCTTCGATCTCTCCGGGATGCTGGGGACGATGCGGAACATGTTCGATGGCATGAAGAAGGCATCCGCTTACAGCGAACCCGAAAACGGCAATGGGGATACCGAAAAAGCGCGTGCGTTCAACGCCATCAGTAAGTTGATGAACGATATATCTATTTTCGACTACATCGCGACGGTGGAGTGGACCGACGGCTACCGCGTCTATTCCGACACCATCACCCCCGTCAAGGACGGGGCGAGTTCCTCGCCTCTCTACGATGTGTTCACAAGCGGAAAGCCCCTGAAGCGGTTCGAGAAATATATCCCGAAAGAGGCCGAATCGTTCACCGTCTCGGCCGGGATCGATCTGAACGAACTCTATGCCTATCTGATCGACTTCGTCGATAAGCAGGTGCCCGGCGGATCGGATTTCATCGAGCAGTTCGCGGGGTTGCAGGAGGAGTGGGATCTCGACATCGGCAATGACGTGATCGGCCTGATCGATGGTGCGTCGGCCTCATTTTCTATCGGCAAAGATTTCGTTTTCATGATCAAGGTGACCAACGAGAAGAAGGCGGAGAAGCAACTGGATCACCTGATCGAGACCATCAATACGCTTCTCGGCCCCGAACAGTCGTTGAGCTCCTCGACCCTAAAACTGGGTAAGAAGCGGAAAATCCGTCAAATCTCACATCCGATGATGATGATGGCCGGCATCGTCACGCCGCCGGTCATTGGATGCGTCGATGGCTACCTCATGGTGGGTTCGTCGGCCAAGATGGTGAAGACCTGTCTGAACACGGCCGACGGCAAGCATCCCAACATTACCAAAAGCGAGCGCTGGCGGCGGGAGGCGATGGTTCCCGACGAATCGATCCTCTCGATTTCGTTTACGGATGAAACGAAATTCGCACAGCAGCTGCAGGAAATGATCGGCGGTCTCTCGATGGGATTCGGCATGATGGGCATGATGGGGATGATGGGGGGCGATATGCCGCCCGAGGCCCAGGCGATATTCTCTGAGATTCCGACGATTCTCGCCAAGCTCGGACCGGTCGCCGGCAAGCTGAACTTCTATCAGTCCAGCGCGTCCTACGAGACCTTCGACGGCAAAATGTGGCACGCCCACCGGGTCCAGAACTACAAAAAGCCCAAGCCGAAGGAAAAGAAGGCCGAGCCTGAGGACAAACCGAAAGTGAAAATGGAAGAACTCTAGTCGATCGACTCCAGTCGAGGGACGCTTACGGCGGCCGTCGATGCGCGATAGGCGCATCATCGGCCGCCGTTATATTTGGGGCTGACCGTATTCGGAATGGTACCACTCAAAGGCCGCACGGATGCCATTCTCGAACCGAACCTCCGGTCGCCAATCGAGTAGCTGCTGCGTGTGATCGCATCTCAGGCGCTGCGGCAGACCGGTCAGGGCGATCGCGGATCGGCGGAGGGCAGCCTGCCGCGGACCGCTGCGGATCAGGTGTTCGCCCAGCCAGCCGAAGAAGAAGGCCAACCGGTAGGGGATTCGCCGGGTGATGCGCGGGATGCCGAATCCATCGGCCATGGCGTCGAAGTATTGCTGCTGAGTCACATGATCGTTGCCCCCCGCGATCAGGATTTGTCCCGCCGCTTCTGGGCATCGCCCGGCCAATGCGACCGCCCGAACCACATCGGTGACATATACGAAGGCCAACTCGTTTTGCCCGTCGCCGATGATCCGCATGGTGCTGTCGCGCATGGCAGGCTCGACGTAGGACCGCATGGTTCGATTTCTCGGTCCGTAGAGATATCCGAGACGAACGATCGCCCACTCCATCCCGGGTGAACACTTCTGGCGAACAACCTGCTCGGCGCGAAGCTTGGCCCGGCCATAGGGGAACCAGTGGGGCGGCTCCGGCGTGGGGGATTGTTCATCAATGATCTGACCGGTGGCGAACAGCGCAGGATGATAGACGGCGCACGAACTGAGGTGGACGAATCTGCGGACACCGGCCTCGCCTGCGGCCGCGATCAATCGCTCCGTTCCTGTAACCGTAGTTCGCTGAAACTCCGCTTCTGTGCCGACCATTTCGACCCTGGCCGCCGAGTGATACACGATATCCCGACCCGCGCAGGCATGGCACAACGAATCGAAGTCATCCAGATCGCCGACAACGGTCTCGGCGCCCATCGATTCGACGAGCGCGCAGTCGCTCGTCGGCCGAACCAGTGTTCGAACGGAATCGCCCTGAGCGCGAAGCTGTTGGATGAGATGGCTTCCGACGAATCCGGTGCCGCCGGTGACGAGGACTTCCATGAATGACTCACCTGTCTCAGTTGCGTGTTTTGAGTTTTACACCGGTTGGAAACCGATGCCACAGCGCTTCCGACGGCCGCAACCAAAGTGATCGGCATGCTTACCCAACCCATAAGGCCGGGTC
>CAYXGR010000212.1:0-5690 GCA_964464525.1 uncultured Planctomycetaceae bacterium | reverse complement strand
TCGGCGACCGGCTTTGCGGGGGTGTGTTGACTACATCAGGAACCATTGAACGAAGCAAAGGGTCCCGATTGCGGCGGGAAAGACGACTTTCCAATCTTGAATAGCTGTTTCGTTCTCGACCTGCTCGAGGTATTCCATCGCAACCGGCGTCTGGACTTCGTCCATGGCCGCCACTACGACATGGCCGCATTCATATTCCACGGCGCGGACGATCAGCCGTGCTTCGAACGGATCGAGATTCATCCGCTCGGCGAATCGAATCAGTGCCCGACGTCGGAACCAACTCAAGGGCCGATCGACGATCTCGAGTTTCACCATTTCGCGAAACACACGTCGATTCCGGGTTCGCCGGTCGCGCTCGGCGGGAGAAGGATGAGGACTCCAGCCCGAATCATGGTATTGGGGTGAATGTGGCGATTCCATCACGATCCCTCCTATCAGACGATAGGCGGCCTCCCGGGGGTATCCAACCCGTGGGCCAGCCGGAATGGGGGATCGTCCGGTAAGCTCGGCCCCTGGCGGCGATGGCTCACGGAATCTAATCTCAAAAGCAGTTTTTTCGCTGGAATTGGAAAACGGCGTCACAGGATATATTGGGATAGATTTAGTGTTGTTGAAAAAACGATATAGTCCTATGATGCAGGGTCAGGTCGGCCGTTGTGCCGATCCCGCCCTTGGTTGGAATGGAATGCATCGACACCCGGAGTTACCCAAAGCATTCGCGGCGCTTGGAATCAACGTGCCGATCCTGCGTGCCTTAAAGACCATGGGTTACGAGGAGCCCTCTCCCATTCAGGCCGAATTGATTCCGCTCGTCCTTGAACACAAGGACGTGCTGGGACAGGCTCGAACCGGGACGGGGAAGACGGCGGCGTTTGGAATTCCCATTCTTCAGATGATCGATCCGAGCGATCGCCTTCAGGCCGTGATCCTGACACCCACGCGTGAACTGGCCGTGCAGGTGCTTGGCGAGCTTCGGCGACTGGGGGACAACCTCAAACTGCATTGTGTCCCCGTCTACGGCGGCACCCGAATCCAACAGCAGATTCACCAGCTCGGACGCCGGCCGCACGTGATCGTCGGAACCCCTGGTCGCGTGATGGACATGCTGCAACGCGGGGTGCTGAACTTTGGCGCGATTCGGTTCGCCGTACTCGACGAGGTCGATCGAATGCTCGATATCGGCTTCCGGGACGATATCAGGAAGATCCTCGGACAGGTCAAGCATCCCCACCAGACCATCCTGGTTTCCGCGACACTCGATGATGAAATCAACCGCATCGCGAAGCGGTACATGAATAACCCGGTCGAGATCAACGTCTCGCGCGATCAACTCACCGTAGGCGACGTGACGCAGCAGTATTGCACCGTCGAGGCGTGGGACAAGTTCCGGCTGCTCAAGCTGTTGCTCAAACAGGATAAACCCACGCTGGCGATCATCTTCACGCGGACCAAACATGGGGCGCGCAAGCTGGCCCGGCGGCTTCATTCGGTGGGCGTTGAGGCTCGCGAAATCCACGGAGATCTCATTCAACAGAAGCGCGAGCGGATCATGGAACGGTTTCGCAAGCACCACATCCCGATTCTGGTAGCGACCGATCTGGCCTCACGCGGAATCGATGTCCAGGGCATTACCCACATCATCAATTTTGATATGCCCGATGAGATTGAGGTCTATGTCCACCGGATCGGTCGGACGGCAAGGATGGGCGCCAGCGGTAAGGCCATCTCATTCGTGACGCCGGAACAGGGCGACGCACTGACTCAGGTAGAGATGTTGATCAACAAGCAGATCGAACAGTTGGTCGTGGACGGCTTCAAGCCCTCGCCTCCCCCCAAAGAATCAAGGGATGGCGCCGCGTCCGATTCCACCCCGACGCCTTCGCCTCAAGTTACGGCACAGGCTGCCGCGCCGGCCGCGCCAACCAGAAACCTCAGCGGCAAGTTCCCTCCCCGCCGTCGCCGTCGTTTATGATTCGCGCATCGCGCGTGCCGGTTTCCGACCGGTGAACCCCTTCCTCTACTGTTCCGATACAATTCCCAACGGATGGATGCTATTGGCTAGGGTTCGTCCCGGACCGGCCCCGGCGTCCAGCGTGTGTTCAGATCGTGCCGCACCCCCAGCAGGTCGCACAGTTTACCCGCCACAAAGTCCACGAGATCGTCGATCGTCTTCGGCATCATGTAGAAACCCGGCGCGGCCGGGCAGAGGATGCCGCCCGATCGCGAGATTCGCATCATGTTGTCGAGCTCGATTTGCGATAGCGGCATCTCGCGGGGGACGACGATGAGCTTGCGGCCTTCCTTGAGGTGCACCGCCGCCGCGCGGGAGATCAGATTGCCACCGAGCCCGGACGCGACTTCGCCCAGGGTGTTGCTGCTGCACGGACAGATGATCATCCCGTCGGTCAGAAACGAACCCGAGGCCAATCTCGATCCGACATCGTTGTAGGCGTGCGCAGTGACGAACTCGGCCCCCGCGCTGCCGACGAGGTTTTTCGGCGTCGGATCCAGGATCGCCAATTCCTCGGCGAGGAGCCGGCGGCCGTAGGGAGAAATGATCAGATGGACTTCGCATCCACCCTCGACCAGGCATTGGAGCAGACGCCGGGCATAGGCAGCGCCGCTCGCGCCGGTGATCGCCAGGACGATTCGTTTTCTCATGCCGATGCTTCTCCGAGATAGGATTCTTACTCACTTCCATGCCAAGAACATGCGATCAAGCACCACGACTATTCAAGGGACGTATCCAATACGCCTGTGGTGCCGGTTTTCAACTGGTACTCATCTCAGGTCTCAAACCTGTTGCACCGCGTGGTCTTCGACCGCGACCATGGTGATCGGCATGCTTACCCGACCCCAAAGGCCGGGTCGTGTAAGCATGGCACCCCAGCACTTCGATAATCCATGATACGCACCGGTTGGAAACCGGTGCCACAGAAATATTTGGAGGCACTCTTATTCACCGCCAATCATCGAGACCGACGATGTGGAATGGATCGATTTTTCCGCTTCCTGCAGGATGGCCAACGACGTCAGACGTTGTTTCGCTTCTTGCGACCAGCAGCTTTCGGGGTAGGCCTTGATCAGTTCCTCGAAAGAAGCCTTGGCCTCTTCGAGCAGGCTGTCCTCCTGCAACGCGTCGGCCAGATAATACCGCGCCTCCGCGCCGGAGGGGTGACCGGCCAGGGTCCGCGCGGCGATGTCCAATCTCTGAATCCTCCGGCTGATCGCCGGTTCCAATCGCGTGAGCCGAATCTCCACATAGCCCGCCGTTCGGGAGATGGGAAAGGCCCTGAGGATCCCCCGAAGATTCGCCGTGTAATAGGGACTCGCGTCGTCCAACCACAAGAAAACCTGAAGCGGTGTTACCAACACATCCGATCCATCCACACGCGAGCCGAAGAGCGCGGAGATCGGCTTCGGACGATCGCCCCGGCAGGCGACGATCATTTCCCTGAGTTGACGCGCTTCCCGCACGAGCCATTCCGGGGACATCGCCAGCCAGGATGGATTCGTAGAGCTTTGAAATACGGAAGCCTTTATCGCTTCATCTCGGGCTGCAGGCTGCGTCGCGGTTATTGAGCTGTCGAATCTATCGATCAGGGTATCCAGGTCGGCGAGCGCGCCGCCACAATCTCCGGCTCCTCCCTTCAAGATCGCCAGGTTGAGAAGCGCCGTCGCGTTGACATCAGCCCGAGGGAAACGATCGAACAGGAGTTGCCAGGTTCCAAGAGACGCGTGACTGGGTAGATCGGACCTGAATTCGGCGCGATGATTGCGTTTGAGTTTCGCCTCGTCCACCCGAATGTCCTGGGCGCGAGCCTTGAGGAACAACACGTTGGCAACATGGGCCGAGTCGCGAAATTTCTCGATGAATTCCTCGCAGCGGCCGATGGCCCGAAGGCGATCGCGCTCGGTCTGGAGCAGAGTCGCGGCCTCCTGCGCGCGAAGATATCGCCTGTAGATCGCATCAAACGAGCCGGTGCGGGTATCGCTGAATCGGCGGCGTGCCTTCTGGAGCGCCATGCGGCCGATATCGACGGATGAAAAAACCGATGAACGTCCGGGGGCGATGTGGTGCTCGAGAATCCGGTATTCCAGTTCGTCGCGTCCTACCTGCGTATGAAACAGGAAGACGGGAATGGCGAACAGCATCGCCAGCACCGGGGGGATGCCGCCGGGGCGATAGTTGATCAGCCTCGCTATGGCCAACGCGATGGCACAGATCACGCAGGAACCCAGGAGCGCCAGCACCCAGGGCGCGTAGAGGAGGGCCTGCTGATGATCCATACGGGTTTCTCCGCTCTTCGGTTCCCAGGAGGCCATCACGAAATAGAGGGCGATCGGGAACAAACCGATCAGGGCCGAGGCAAATCGAAACGTGAAACGAAAAAGTCCGATCGAGGAGACGATACACCCGATCATCACGGTGATGCCCAGCCAGGGCATGGCCGCGAGAAAACAGACCATCGCCGCGAAGAGCACTGAAAACGGAAGACGGTAGAGGATCGCCACCAACAGCGGGATCGAACTCAGCGAGGCAAACTGCAATCCCATGATGATCGCATGCACGGGCACCTCGCGAACCGAAATCGGCGATGAGAGAAAATCGGAGAGGGTAGCTTGACCGCTGCCGGTCGGAGAGAACGATTGCCGCATCAACTCCGCGTAGCCATCATATTGCCACGGAAGATACGTCCCCGTCCGAAGCCAGAAGGTGAAGCAGCACAACCCCGCGAACAGAATTGACAAAAGCAGCAGCATCAGCACCGCGCGCACGCGATAGCGGCGCGACGTCCGGGACCAGACGTCCACATAGCGCACCGGAGTTTCGATCTCGCTGATGACGG
The DNA here is from genome assembly GCA_964464525.1 of uncultured Planctomycetaceae bacterium. Lineage (GTDB taxonomy): Bacteria > Planctomycetota > Phycisphaerae > UBA1845 > UTPLA1 > CAYXGR01. Next base: position 837 of record CAYXGR010000212.1, on the reverse strand, counting down.
TGGCGTTCATGAATCGGAACTCTTCACGGCTACGAATACCCCAACGATCCCCATGGACAGCGATCGAGATTCGACGTGGGCGAAGCCGGCCGACTTCAATGCGGAGACCATGCCGGCCGCGTCGAGAAAGGATGACACCGATTTCGGCAGATAGTCATAGGCGCCCGAGCGGTCTCCACTGATCCACCGTGCCGCCCTCGGAAGCACCCGATGAAAATAGAAGGAATAGAGCGAAGCTGCCGGCCCCGATCGAGGCATCGAGAATTCGAGGATCACCACCCGACCGCCCGGACGAAGGATCCGGTGCATCTCGCGCAAACCGGCCGAAAGATCCTGAAAGTTGCGAACGCCGAAGGCACAACTGACGACCGAATACGATTCGTCCGCGAAGGGAAGAGAAAGGGCGTCGGCGCGGCACCAATCGATTGCATCCGTCTCGCCCCTCGGCGCCAGGGCAAGCATCCGCTCGGAAAAATCGGTCCCAACGACGCATTGCGGATCGGCCTTCGAGAACGCGCGGGCGAAATCACCGGTTCCGCAGGCGATGTCCAACACACGATCCGTCGGTCCGATCGACGCCAGTTCCACGGCGCGCCGGCGCCAGGAGGCATCGCGACCCACCGACAGCCAGCAATTCACTCGTTCATAGGTCGGCGCGATGCGGTCGAACATCTTGCGCACCCGCCGCGCCTTGTCCGGTTGATCGTGCGGCCGATCCAGTCGGCCGTCGTCCCAGATTGTCTCGTCTGCCGTCATCATCGCCACATGCGCATTGTAGCCGTCATCGCAAGACGCGACGAGGGTGCACGTCAAAGCTGGGTGGCATGGGGTCCATGA
>CAYXGR010000211.1:0-5718 GCA_964464525.1 uncultured Planctomycetaceae bacterium | reverse complement strand
GAGAGGTTTTCGCTCAGGCCCACGTCTCTTATGAAGGTGGGCTGTGTGTTTGTGATCTCGTCGGGCGTGCGATTTGAATAGACCCGCATCAATAAGGCAATCAGACCGTTGACGATCATGGCGTTGCTGGCGGCCGTAAAGTACACGCGGCCGTTTTCGAGCCGGGCATGCAACCAGACGGTGGATTGGCAGCCGCGGACGATCAGCTTTTCCTGCTTATACTCCTCGGGGATATCCGGATGGCTGCGGCCGATCTCGATGATGCGTTCGTAACGCTCTTCCCAATCCACGATATCGGCGAACTCCTCGACGATGCGGGCCTGGGTTTGTTCGATCGACTCATCTTCGGGGCGAATCGCGGGCTGCCGTGCCGGCCCTTGCTTCGTGGCGGTTCCTCGGATCACACCGACCGCCTTGTCGACGGCGGTTACGAGGCGGTCGATGTCGTCCTCGTTGTTGTAGAAGACGAGCGAGGCCCGGGCCGTGGCGGGCACGTCGAAACGGGCCATCAGCGGTTCGGCGCAGTGGTGGCCGACGCGAATCGCGACCCCCTCGCGATCGAGCAGCTTGCCGATGTCGTCGGCGTGGATGCCCTCTACGACAAAGGAGAGGATGCTCGCCTTGTTCGCAGCCGTTCCGATCAGGCGGAGGCCGTCTATACGCGAGAGTTGCTCGGTGCCGTATTGCAACAGGTCGTGCTCAAATTGGGCGATCCGGTCGATACCGATGGAATCGATATAGTCGATCGCCGCGCGGAGGCCGATCGCGCCGGCGATGTTGGGCGTGCCGGCCTCGAATCGCAACGGCGGATCTTCGTAGGTCGTGCCCTCGAACTTGACCGATCGGATCATCGAGCCGCCGCCCTGGTAGGGAGGCATCCGCTCCAGCCATTCGTATTTTCCGTAGAGGACGCCGATGCCGGTCGGGGCGAAGAGCTTGTGACCGGAGAAGGTGTAGAAGTCGCAGTCGAGCTCGCGGACATCGACGGGCATGTGCGGGGCGCCCTGGGCACCGTCTATGAGGACTGGGATGCTGGATCGGTGGGCCGTCGCGATGATCTCGGGTACGGGGTTGATGGTGCCGAGTGCGTTGGACACGTGGGCGACTGCGACGAGTTTTGTTCTTGGCGTGAGGAGTGCTTCGAATTGATCGAGCATCAGTTCGCCGTCGTCGTTGATCGGCACTACGCGGAGCTTTGCGCCGACCTGTTCGCAGACTAATTGCCAGGGGACGATGTTGGAGTGGTGCTCCAGGGTGGTGATGACGATTTCGTCGCCCTCGCCGATGTGCGAACGGCCCAGGCTGTGGGCGACAAGATTGATCGCCTCGGTCGTGCCGCGTACGAAGACGATTTCCTCCGATCGATCGGCACCGAGGAACCGCTGGACGGTCGCGCGGGCGTTTTCGTAGGCCTCGGTGGCCCGGGCGCTGAGGTGATGGGCGGCTCGATGGATGTTGGCGTTTTCGGCGCGGTAGTAGTGCGCGACCGTGTCGATCACGGATTGGGGTTTCTGAGTCGTGGCCGCGTTGTCTAGATAGACCAGGCGCTTGCCGTAAACCTCTTCGGCCAGAATGGGGAAGTCGGTGCGGATCCGATCGATGTCAAGTCTCTCGGCGTCGGTCGGCTGATCTGACAATTTCACTGAAGTCATCGCTGTACTCGAACGGTCTGCCATCACTCAGGGTGTCGCCGTGCGGCAGGCGCGTGGATAAGAGGTCTTGTAATTGGTCTCGGAGCGGAGCAAGGCGAATCTGGCCGATGCTTTCGCCGGCGAAGGCGTAGATGAGCAGGCTGCGGGCGGCCTCCTCGCTGACGCCTCGCGAACGAAGATAGAACACCGCGTTCTCGTCGATCTGACCGATCGTCGCACCGTGTGTGCATTTTACATCGTCAGCGAGGATTTCGAGCTGTGGTTTGGTGTTGACCGTCGCCGACTCGGAGAGAAGGAGGTTCATGTTGGACTGTTTGGCGTCGGTCTTCTGGGCATCCTCCCGGACGATGATTCGGCCGGTAAAGACGCCGCGCGATCGGTCGCTGAGGATGCCCTTGAAGAATTCCCAACTGTTGCAATGCGGGCTGGCGTGATCGACGCGCAGATGGTTGTCTACGTGTTGCGAATCGTTGAGGACGTAGAGGCCGTTGAGCATGCAGTTGCAGCCCTCGCCGCCGAGCAGGGTGTTGATGTCGTTTCGCACCAGGCCGCCGCCGAATGAGAGGGTGTGCGAGGAAACGTTGCTGCTTCGTGCCTGGCGAATCTGCCTCGTGGTGATGTGGAAGACCGGGTCGGGTTCGCGTTCGACTTTGTAATGGTCGATGACGGCGTTTTCGCCGGCGACGATCTCGGTCACGGCGTTGGTGAAGCTGGGGCCGCCGCCGAGACCGGCGTAGGACTCGACGAGGGTGACCTGGCTGTTTTCGCCGGCGACGATCAGTGTTCGCGGGTGGGTGACGATCGCGCGGTCGTCGGATTGGGTGAAGAACAACAGGTGGATCGGTTTCTCGACGATCATACCCTTCGGGATATGGACGAAGGCGCCGTCCCGAATGAAGGCCGTGTTCAGCGCGGTGAATGCCTGTTCCTGGAAACTCGCGTGCCGCGCCAGGTGTGCCTCGACAGCCGTCTGTTCGGTTTTCATCGCTTCGGCGAGGCTCATCGCCCGGACGCCATCCGGCAGGACTTGTAGCGATGATAAATCCGGAGCATGGCAACCGTTGACGAAGACCAGCAGATGGCACTGATCGGAATCGAACAGAAACGGAGCAAGATCGGCCGGGTTGACGTTGGCCTCGGACGGATCCACGGACTCAAAAGGAATCCGGGCGATCGGGGCGACGTTGGTGAAGCGCCATTCTTCGTGATCGGGGGTGGGGAAGCCCATGGCACCAAAGCGCGCCATCGCGGATTTGCGGGTGTGCGCCAACCAGTCCTTGCCCAGTTCGGTCCGAAGGCGATCGAACTCCGCTGACCAGGATATCTCTTTTTGGGTTGTGTCGGTCATGTTGGAAGATGTCCTTATCACGATGCCGCCGCCGTGGATACGTCGTCGTTGGCCCAGGTGTAGCCTCTTTCTTCCAGCTCCAGCGCCAATTCCTTGCCACCGGAGCGAACCAGACGGCCGTCCACAAGGACGTGCACGTAATCCGGGACGATGTAGTTGAGCAGACGCTGGTAGTGGGTGACCACGATCATCGACCGGTCGGGGCCTCGGAGCTTGTTGACGCCGTTGGCGACGATCTTGAGGGCGTCGATGTCGAGGCCGGAGTCGGTCTCGTCGAGGATGGCCAGCTTCGGCTCCATAACGGCCATCTGGAAGACCTCGTTTCGTTTTTTCTCTCCGCCGGAGAAGCCCTCGTTGATCGCCCGGTTGAGCAATTTCTCGTTCATGTCCACCAGTTTCATCTTTTCCTTGACCATGGCGAGGAACTCGGTGGCGCACATCTGGTCGAGCCCGCGATGTTTGCGTTGGGCGTTGACGGCCGCCTTGAGGAAGTAGCTCGTGCTGACGCCGGGGATCTCGACGGGATATTGGAAGGCGAGGAAGATGCCGTCGCGGGCACGTTCGTCGGGGCTCATGTCGAGCAAGTCCTTGCCGTCGTAGAGCACCTCGCCGGCGGTGACTTCGAAGCGTTCGTGACCGGCGAGCACCTGGGCGAGGGTGCTCTTGCCGGAGCCGTTCGGCCCCATGATTGAATGCACCTCGCCGGGCTTGATCGTCAGGTTGAGCCCCTTGAGGATTTCGTGTCCTTCGATACTGGCGTGTAGATTTCTGACCTCTAGCATGCGTTTTCCTTGATTCATTTTATTCCGATTCGTAACCGGCTTCGTAATACGTCTTGTTGGTGACTGATCTAGCATCCTAAAACCCGGGTCACGGGTTTACATTCTGAGGCACGCACCGGTTGGAAACCGGTGCCACAGGATTATCTGGTAGCACTCTTATCCAACGCTTCCTTCGAGGCTGACTTCGAGCAGCTTCTGGGCCTCGACGGCGAATTCCATGGGCAGCTCGCGGAAGACCTCCTTGCAGAAACCGTTGACGATCATGCCGACCGCGTCTTCGGTGGAAATGCCCCGCTGGTTGCAGTAGAAAAGCTGGTCCTCGCCGATCTTCGAGGTCGTCGCCTCGTGTTCCATCTGGGCCGAGTTGTTCCGCACCTCGATATAGGGGAAGGTGTGGGCCCCGCACCTGTCGCCGATCAGCATCGAGTCGCACTGGGTGAAGTTGCGCGCGCCGGCCGCCCCCTTGTTGATCTTCACCTGGCCGCGATAGGTATTGTGGCCTCGGCCGGCGGAGATTCCCTTGGAAATAATATAGCTTTTCGTATTCTTTCCGATGTGGATCATCTTGGTGCCGGTGTCGGCCTGCTGGCGCTTGTTGGTCAGGGCGACCGAGTAGAACTCGCCCATCGAGTTGTCGCCCTGGAGGATGCAACTGGGATATTTCCAGGTGATGGCCGAGCCGGTCTCGACCTGGGTCCATGAGATGTGCGCATTGCGGCCGAGGCACTTGCCCCGCTTGGTCACGAAGTTGTAGATTCCGCCGACACCGTTTTCGTCGCCCGGGTACCAGTTCTGGATCGTGGAATACTTGATCGAGGCATCGTCGAGGGCGACCAGTTCGACGACCGCTGCGTGGAGCTGGTTCTCATCGCGCATCGGGGCGGTGCAGCCCTCGAGGTAGCTGCAGCTCGCGCCCTCTTCGGCGATGAGCAGGGTTCTTTCGAATTGGCCGGTCGAGGCGGCGTTGATCCGGAAATAGGTGGAGAGGTCCATCGGGCACTTGACGCCCTTGGGGATGAAGGCGAACGAACCGTCGGAAAAGACGGCGGAATTGAGCGTCGCGAAGAAGTTGTCGGAGTAGGGGACGACCGATCCTAGGTACTTGCGGACGAGTTCCGGATGCTCCTTCACGGCCTCGGAGAATGAGCAGAAGATGATGCCGAGTTCGGCGAGCTTGTCCTTGAAGGTCGTGCCGACCGAGACGCTGTCGAAGACGGCGTCAACCGCGACATTCGCGCCGGCCACGCCCGCGAGGGCGGCCTGTTCGTTGAGCGGGATGCCCAGCTTTTCGTAGGTCTCGAGGAGTTTCGGGTCGATCTCTTCCAGGCTTTGGGGCTTGTCTTTTTCCTGCTTGGGCGCCGAGTAGTAGATGATGTCCTGGTAATTGATGGGCGGATAGTGCAGCTTGCCCCAGGCTGGTTCGGTCATCGTCTGCCAATGGCGGAAGGCCTTCAGCCGCCAGTCGAGCAGCCACTGGGGCTCCTCCTTCTTGGCGGAAATGAGGCGGACGATGTCTTCGTTCAGGCCCGGTGGGGCGCTGTCCGTGTCGATGTCCGTCACGAATCCGTACTTGTATTCCTGGTTCTCCCAGGTTTCGATCGTATCGCTTGATGCCCGTGTCATGGGGTTGCGGCTCCGAAGGGGGTGTGGGACGCGGTTCGAGACCGGTCGCCGGTTTTGTGATGGTGGCCCATCACAGGGATTTCATGGGACGTGTTCCAGTCTTGTGACATCGAATGGTACCTATTTCGTACTATTTTTCCAAACGGGCGAGACTTCGTGGCCATGCCATGATCGCTGTTCGTGCCATACTTGAGCCCGAGGTGCTCGCCTGATCCGTGATTCGATGGCGGAAGGCTTACCCTTCGGCCGTGGCACCGGTTTTCAACCGGTTCCGCACAGGTTGGAAACCTGTGCCACAGTTTTCGAAAGTTGT
>CAYXGR010000210.1:1817-5747 GCA_964464525.1 uncultured Planctomycetaceae bacterium | reverse complement strand
AATAAAACTGCCCGGCTGAAGCGGCCATGGAATCCGCCGATTCTGTCATGGACCCGTTCTCCCATCGTGTCCGGCGTTCCAAGAGACGGCAGCCGGGTCTTCGGGTAGGATCGCGCTCGATAGATGAAGCCGGGAAAAGCTGTCGGAGCCATGCGGCTGATTCATGCGTGAAGGAGACCGTCGTTATGTTTGCAAGATTTTTCGCATGGGGGCTGACGGCCTGCCTGATCGGATGTGCATTGGGCGGTTGCAAAAAGTCCGAACCGCCCGCACCCGACGCGCCGGAGTCGGCCGCTCGACCGCCTGTGAATGTCTTGTTGATCACGCTGGACACCACCCGGGCTGATCACATCGGTTGCTATGGATCCACCACCGCGAGAACGCCGGCGCTCGATGGACTGGCCGCCGGGGGGCTGCGGTTCGATCAGGCGTTTTGTCATGTCCCGCTCACGTCTCCGTCACACGTCAGCCTCATGACCGGTACTTATCCGGCGGTCAATGGCGTGCGAACCAACGGGATGTCGGTCTCGGAATCCGAGATATCCACCCTGGCCGAAAAATTCAAGACGACTGGCTACCAAACGGGTGCGTTCATTGCGGCCTTTGTCCTCCATGCGAGATTCGGCTTGAACAGGGGGTTCGATCGCTACGACGACGATCTACGAGATGCTCAGGCCGTCTCCGGTGAGATGCTCGAGCGCAGGGGGGATCTGGTCTGCGACTCGGCCCTGGCCTGGCTCGATCAGCACGCATCCGACCCCTTCTTCGCGTGGGTACACTTCTTCGATCCGCATTCCCCCTATGCCCCACCGGAGCCTTACGGCAGCGAGTTCACCGATCCATACGACGGGGAAATCGCCTTCACGGACGCACAGGTTCAGCGTCTGGTCAACTGGCTCGATGAGAAGAATCTGCGTGAGCGCACCCTCATCGTCGTTGCCGGCGACCACGGGGAGGCCTTCGGCGAACATGGTGAGACGCAGCATGGGTATTTCATCTATGAGCCCACTCTGCACGTCCCGCTGATATTTTCGCTCCCCTCGAGGGTACCCTCGGGAAAGGTCGTCACTACGCCGGTGGGATTGGTCGATGTCTTCCCCACCCTGATGGAGCTGATGCAATGGGAAGGCCCCCCGACTTTGGATGGGCGAAGTCTGGTCGATGTCTGGAAGAGCAGCCGGGCGGCCGGGCGGCCCGTGTATGCGGAGAGTGAATCGCCGCGGCTGAACTACGCCTGGGCGCGGCTTCGTTCGCTTACCACGGTGGACTGGAAGTATATAGACGCGCCGAGGGCGGAGTTGTATGACCGCCGGACGGATCCTGGCGAGACGAACAACGTGATCGCGGATCATGAGGAGGAGGCGGCGCGTCTGAAGAAGGCATTGCAAGAACTGGTCGCGACGATGACCCCCCGATTTTCCGGGACGGCGCAACTCGATTCCGCCGCGCGGCGTAGACTGGAGAGCCTGGGTTATGCCGGGGCGGGTGCGCCGGTGGTGGCGGAAAACGATGAACAACCGGGCCGCGATCCCAAGGATATGCTCTTGATCTACCAGGCCCATCTCAAGGCCATCGAGTTGCTGAGAGCAGGGAAGGTCACGGAGGTGATTCGAATACTCGAGCCCGTCATCGGGCAATGTCCGGAGTCATCCCTCATGCAGCAGACGCTGGGGCGAGCCTATCTGGAGGTAGGCCGCCTCGCCGATGCACAGAAGGCATACGAAGTGAGTCTCCAACAATCACCATACGATGCACAGAAGCTGTTGGGGATGGCCGAGGCCCTTCGTCAGCAGAATAAGAATCGCGAAGCGAAGGAGTGGTTCCTTCGTGCCCTGGCGGTGGAGCCTGATCTCGCGGAGGCTCATCGAGGTTTGGGCCTGGTGTATTCCGCGACGGGTGATCTACCGAATGCGGAAAAGTGTTTTCGCAGGCATGTCGAGCTCAGCTCCGAATCCACGAATGCCCTGAGTAATCTGGCAAACGCATTGATGCTCCAACAGAAATATGCGGCAGCAGCGCCGGTGTTTGAAAAAATGATACGAATCGATCCGAAGGATGAGAACGCACATCACGCCTACTGGCAGGCCTTGATGGGGGCGGGAATGCGTGCAGATGCGATCCGCGCCCTGCGGGCTGCGTGTGAGGCGATCCCGAACGACGCGAATCTATATTGTTCATTGGCGTGGTATCTCTCGATCGGATTAGAGGGTGAGGGGGTCAGCCCCGAGGCGACGGTTCAACTCGGGCTGCGGTGTCGTGATGCCAATCCTCGATCGCCGCGCACGTGGGACATCCTCGCCGCCGCCTATGCGTCGACGGGGCAATTCCCGGAGGCCGTCCAGGCGGCGAAGAAGGCCCTGTCGATCGCTCAAGAACTGGGCAAACAACCCATTGCCGCTCAGATCGCGGCGAGATTGCGTCTGTACGAATCAAACCGTCCATTTCGACAGTAGCCCGATCGCACGGAAGCGGAATCACACAACCTCATCGGGAACCTCGTTTTTTCGACTTTGAGACCGGCTTTACCTCGAATCGCCATAAGTCTCGAACACGCTTCGCGCTGTCAAGCGACCACATCTGTCTGAGTAACCGGTTCCTCAGGCTGGCCGGAATCAACCCCTCCGCGAGCCGGTGAAACTTCTCCTCCACCTCGGCATCGCTCATCGGATTGCCGGCATGGCCCCTTGGATACTTGACCGTCTTCTCATACACCCGCCCGTCTTTCATGCGCAGCTTCAACCGGTTGGGAATGCCCTTGGGATAGCCCTTGTTCAAGTCCGGCGACTCAACGATCGTCGTCCGATCGAGAATGTCCAGATACTTCCGGTTCGTAAATCGCCTCGGCTCGAAGGTCTCACGTGTCACGTCCCCGTCGACAAACGCGGCGATCGTCATATAGCCCATGCTGTGATCGGCGGTCTCGCGGCTCGTCGGCCGCCACTTCTCCCGCTCGCTGCCGATGATCGACACGGCGGCCTCGAACGACTCCATCCGCAGGCGATCAATGTCCTTCCATGTGTACCCGTCTTTCATGTACCGCTCGCGTATCCGCAGGGCGGCGTCGATTGAACTCTGGGCGTGGTACTCGGCGGGCCAGAACTTGATGTAGGTTCGATTGATCATATAGCCGGAAGACTTCGATCCAAGTTTCACCTTGAACGGCCCGCCGGTGAGCTGTTTGAAAACGCCCTTCGGCCCCTCGAAGATCTCGTGCGGGCCGGTGAATCCCTGCCTCGCCAGGTTGGCGGCAAAGACCGCGTTTCGGCAGGCATTACTGAAGGCGCAGGCCTTCCACATCGAGATCTGCCCCGTCCGCGTCTGCCGCGTGGCGATGTTGCAGACGCCGGCCAGCCCCTGAGTGTGGATCATCTGTTCGACATTCAGCCCCCACAGCTTTGCAGCGGCCAGCCCCGCGCTGAAGGCCCCGTAGGTCACGTGGTCCCAGCCGTAGGCTCGAAGCGACGCCGCGTCGCAGAGGCGACATTGGATTTCATAGGCGATGACCGTGGCGAGGATCAGATCACGCCCCGATCGGTCGGCTGCCTGCGCGACGGCGAGCGTGGCGGCGATGTTGTCGGACGGGTGGGCCGGTTCCTTCGACAGATAGGTGTCGTTGTAGTCGAGATAGCGCATGTGCGCCCCGTTGACGAAGGCGGCCATGTCGGGGGTCGTTCGATGGCGTGTGCCGACGACGACCGAGCCGCCCTTCGCGACGGGCAGCGCGATCGCCGTCTGCCGGGCGATCGTCGCGGGGCGAGATCTATATGCTCCGAGCGCCGTCGCCAGCGAGTCAATAAATCGTCGTTTGACTTCGTGGATCGCCTCTGGTGTCAGATCGCGGTATTTCAGTGGGTGTGCCCATCGGGCCAGTTTTTCGGCAAGTAGCATGTTGAACTCCGGGGAAAACGTCAAAACGTCGAAAAATCAAAA
>CAYXGR010000210.1:0-1717 GCA_964464525.1 uncultured Planctomycetaceae bacterium | reverse complement strand
GTCAAAACGTCGAAAAATCAAAACGCGAAAAAAGTCAAAAAGTCAAAATAAAAAAACGCTCAAACATCAGGGCGCGGCGGGCATTTCGTTTCCTTCTTCGTCCCAGTAGCGCCAGTCCGCCACCTTTTCGCCCTGCCATGTGTCGGTCTTTTCGCCGTCCTCGTAGAACCCGTCCGACGCCATGACCCCGTTCGGGTGATAGGTCACCCATCGCCCCGTCTTGCGATAGACGCCGAACTGATAGCGCGACACGTAGCCTTTGGACTTGACCGTCCCGTCCGGATAGTGATCCACCGAGGGCAGCACGCCGCTGACAAACCAGAGATAGCCGAGATAACCGCACAACACGACAACGGGGATCAGACCGACGAGAATCTTTCGCATCCTCGATCGACCGATCCTCGGCGACACGGGTGTGTGTGCATTTTCCACGAAAATGGAATCCTCTCACTAGAAAATGTCATCGAAATCTGAAAAAAGGAGGCCCGATTTCGCAGTAAGAGGGCGTCTCAAAAATGGTATTTTGTTCAGAGCCGCGACCGTGAGGGAGCGGTTTTCGTTGCCGAATGCGGACCGCTTCCTCACGGTCGCGGCTCTGACAAGGCTTCTTGAACACCCTCCAGATACGACTCCCAAGCGCCGTAGCATCACAGGACGACGGCGGTTCACTGATAGAACCATCTCTTGATCGCATGTATCGAGGTTGAGCGGCCCGCCTTGGCGATGGAACGGGTTAGCGGGATATCCTTCGGGCATATCTTGACGCAGTTCTGGGCGTTGCCGCAATCGGTGATGCCGCCGGCGCCCATCAGGGCCTCAAACCGATCATCCTTGCTCATCTTGCCGGTCGGATGGCTGTTGAACAGCACGGTCTGGGAGATGACGGCGGGACCGATGAATGCCTTGTCGAAGGCCCCGGACTCTCGGGCGCCGAATTCCACTTCGTTCTCACCGGGCGCGGGTTGCAATTCAATTTTCGTATATTGCGGGCAAACCTCCATGCAGCACCCGCAGGTCATGCATTCCGTGAGCGGGTAGGCCTCCAACTGGTCTTCCGGACCTTGGACCGGTCCGGGGCCGGCGTCGTGGTAGCCGTCGACCGGGATCCAGGCCTTGACGCGTTTCAGGCCGTGAAACATCCGTCCGCGGTTCACGAATAAATCGCGCACGACCGGGAACTTGGTCATCGGCTCAAGCTCGATCTCGCCCCCGCTGTTGCGATCCAGATCGTCGATCAGTGCCGTGCAGGCCTGCCTGACTCGCCCGTTGATCACCATCGTGCAGGCCCCGCACACCTCTTCCAGGCAGTTGCAGTCCCACACCACCGGCTCGACCGCCGCCTTGGCGCCCAAGGGAACCGGGTCCTTGGCGATCGCCTGAAGACACGATATGACGTTCAATCCCGGCTGATAATCCACCGCGAAACTCTGCCAATACCGTCCGCCATCGGGCCGGTCCTGTCGGGCCACACGAAATAAAACCTTGTTATCCATAACCATGGTATCGATCACTCCGAATTGGAAAAAACCGCTTCGTCCTGTCGGGCCGGATTATAAACCCACCCCCCATCAATCGGCAAACACGCGCTTCCGAGCGGCTGAGTAGTCAGATGGTATGCCCATACACCACATGGGCATGGCTTACAGGGCAGGGTCCATGACCGTTCCGCGACCCGCGAACCCAGCGTAGGATGGGTCATCAGAACCATCTGTTGATC
>CAYXGR010000209.1:0-5759 GCA_964464525.1 uncultured Planctomycetaceae bacterium | reverse complement strand
GAAGTGACTTGCCGTGATTGTCGGGATGGAATCTCTGCATTGTGTGGTCACAGGACATCATAGACATCCCTGTCGGGGTGCTGCCAATCCTCGGCGAAGGCACCAAGCCGGACCTGCAAATCGGCGGCCTGCTCGCTAGAAATGCCGCACAATTGAAGATCAACGGTGGAGGATTGCGGGCAGGATCGTCATGATAGCGCGGTCTTCCATGCGTGGCCATGCGCACCCGGTCGCGCTCAACGGGTTCACCGCTTCGGGCCGGCGGCGCGGACCTCTACCGGGGCGTTGGGAAACTTCTCGAAGTTTTTGGCGAAGAGGGCCGCAAGTTCGGCGGCCTTGGCGTCGTAGGCGGCGCCGTCGGACCAGGTCTGCTTCGGGATCAGCAGCTCGGGTGAGACGCCGGGCACCTGTTTGGGAATATGCAGGCCGAAGATCGGATCGACCGTGGTCTCCACGTTCTTCAAGTCGCCCCGCAGGGCCGCCGTGACCATGGCGCGGGTGGCGTGCAGGTCCATTCTTTTGCCGACACCGTAGGGGCCGCCGCCCCATCCGGTGTTGATGAAATAGCAAACCGAACCATGCTTCTTGATCTTCTCGGCGAGGAGGTTGGCATAGACCATCGGATCGCGCGGGAGGAAGGGCTCGCCGAAGCCGGTGCTGAAGGTGGCCTGCGGCTCGTCGATGCCCGACTCGGTGCCGGCGAGCTTGGCGGTGTAGCCGCTGAGAAAGTGGTACATCGCCTGCTGCGTCGTGAGGCGCGAGATCGGGGGCAGGACGCCGAAGGCGTCGCAGGTGAGGAAGACCACGGCGGTCGGATGGCTGTCGGCTCGGCCGGCGAGGATCGCGTTGTCGATGTATTCGACGGGATAGGCTGCGCGGGTGTTCTCCGTATATTGATCACTGTCGAAATCTGAGGTGCGCGTTTCGCCATCGACCAGGACGTTTTCGAGCACCGCGCCAAACTTGAGGGCGTTGTAGATCTGCGGCTCACGTTCGAGCGAGAGGTGGATGCACTTGGCGTAGCAGCCGCCCTCGAAGTTGAAGACGCCGCGATCCGACCAGCCGTGCTCGTCGTCGCCAATCAGACGGCGGTCGGGATCGGCGCTGAGGGTCGTCTTGCCGGTGCCGGAAAGGCCGAAGAACAAGGCGACGTCGCCGGCGGATCCGACATTGGCAGAGCAATGCATCGGAAAGACGCCGCGATCAGGCAGCAGGTAGTTCATGATTGTGAAGATCGACTTCTTGATCTCGCCGGCGTAGTGGGTGCCGCCGATGAGGACGATCTTGCGGTCGAAGTTCACCACGACGTAGGCCTCGGACGTCGTTCCGTCGGTCTTCGGATCGGCGAGCGAATCGGGAACGCCGAGTACAACGAACTCCGGCGGAGTGTTCATCATCTGTTCCCGGCTCGGTCGCCGGAAGAGCTGCCGCGCGAAGAGGGCGTGCCAGGCCTTGGTCGTCACGAGTCGGATCGGCTTGCCGTATTCCTCGTCGGCGCCGGCCCAGGCATCAACCACAAAAAGTTCACGGGTGTTCAGGTGTCGGATCGTCTTGTTGAGCAGGCGATCAAAGCCCTCGGGCGTCATGGGCTGGTTGACCTTGCCCCAGGCGATGGTCTTTTCCGTGGTCGAATCCCGGACGACGAACTTGTCGTTGGGTGAGCGACCGGTGCGTTTGCCGGTCAGCGAGGAGAATGCGCCCAGTTGGGTGAGCCGGCCTTCTCGCCGACGAACGGCCATCTCGACGAGTTGAGGGACGGGGTTGTTCCAATGGACGTGTTCGGTTGGCTCTATGCCGTGGTGTTCGATTCCGTGGGTGTTTTTGATCACGACTGACATCCTCCTCAGTTGGTTCGAATCGCGCCGAGTCGGCGGGTAGGGATCGCCGGATCACGCCGCTTTTGGGCGCCATTCTGCATCCGTTGGGGGATGGTGACAAGGGCTGAGGCTTTACTTGATGCGGGGCCGATCGTACCCTCTACGCCCATCATGGATACACCACTTCTGCGAGAGACTATGCGTCGGCCTGTTTCGCTGATCCTCCCGGTTTTGGGGGCCGCAGTAACCGGATTGGGGTTCGCAATCGGATGTAGCGGTGGAAACGCCGATACGAGCGTGCGGATGTCGGCTGCGGAGCGACCGGACGTCAGCCCGGCCCTGGTCGCGGCCGGCTCGATGGCCATTCCCGAACAAACCCCGTTCGTCTATCGACGATTTAACTCCGGCCAGCAGGGCGGCTCGGCCCGAGGTGAGGCCCGGGCCATTTCGACCGATGGCGCCAGTTGCCGGGTCGAGGTCAGCGGCGAGGGGACCGCATGGGGATCATTCAAGCTCGGCCATTGCTTCGACAACCTGACCGGCAAGCCGCTGGATGCCGTCGTCAAGGTTCGGCTGGGCGTGGATTGGGCCTTGGAACATCGTGCCGCGAAGGCATCGGCATCCGGCACGGGCAGCCTGGTTTTTTTCGTGAAAGACACCCACGCCATCGAACTCAGGCGGGAGACGTTACTCTCCCGCGATCTGGAGAAGGGACCGACTGCGGCGTTGCCGCACCACGAACTTGTCTTCGATGCGCGGCTTGAGCCTGGGGTGGGCTATTACTTCATTCTCGCCGGGCGTGTGGATGTGGCGTCCGAGGCCGGTCAATCGGCGACGGTCGAAATGAATGTCACCGACGTGGCGATCGAGATCGACTGGAAGGCCGAACGGACGACGGCCCATGTTGAAGAGTCGGGTGTCGATGTCGAAGCGAATCCATCCTGATGATGCACTCCGGCATCTCATGGTCAAGCTTTTCTCGCCTGCTCTGGCGAGCAGGCGAGAAAAGCTTGGCCATGCCACCCATCACAGATTGATCGCACCGGTTGGAAACCGGTGCCACAGTTCGGGTATCGGGGATGAATAGACGCATTGGTCTATACGGCGGTTGCTTTGATCCGATCCATTTCGGACACTTGATCTCCGCGCGAAGCATCGCGGAGGCGATCGATCTTTCGCGCATCGTGCTCATCCCCTCCGCGCGGCCGCCGCACAAGGATCACATGCGTGTGACCGATGCCGCGTATCGTCTGGCCATGGCGCGGCTGGCGGTCGAGGGTGATCCACTGTTCGAGGTGTCCGACCTGGAACTTCATCGGGACGGCCCGAGCTACACCTATGACACCGTGGAAGAATGCCGCCGTCTGTATGGGGCGGAGGCGGAGTTGTTCTGGCTGATCGGGGCTGATTCGCTGCCGGAGTTGCCTACCTGGCATCGGATTGCGGAGCTGGTCGAACGGATCACGATCGTGACGGCGACACGTCCCGGATGGCGACCGCCCAAGACGAACCTTCTTAGCCATGCGATGGCGGAGCCCGCGGCCCGGTTGCTGCTGGAAAATTGTGTGGTGACCCCCGATATCGAGATCAGCGCGTCCGATATCCGCACCCGTCTCGTCGAGGGGCGATCCATCCGCTATCTCACCCCCGAGCCGGTGCGGTCCTATATCGCTGAAGAAGGCTTCTATCAGTACTTCTAATGAGAACACTTTCTTTCTGTATTAACATTATTCTCTGAAAGCAGTTATATTCAATTTGGACCGCCCCGCCACACGATTTTATTCCGGTAACGAATTGACCAACGGCCTATAGAATGGTATGAATAACTGTACGGGTGGCTGTCGAAGGTCTATCCTGCCGCCAACCGGCAGGGCCTTGGATGCTCTGGCGCGGAGCAGTTATTGCCACCCGGATCAGGATCGGTCAGTCTGATAGAGTCCCACACGAAGTCGATCCACTCGACTTCGTCGCCAAGATGCTTAACGCTATCGGCGTATGGGGCCGATGAATGCCTCATGGACTTGTCCTGATTTGGCGGACCCGGGTGTGCACCGAACGCGGTCAAACGCGTATAAGAAAGTGACGCCGCTCGAACCTGTATTCCCGCCAAACTTGGAGCGAGGATCTCAAACCTATGCCTCTCGTGCAGAAACGATTCACGCAGCGCCGCATACAGGTGTTCTTCGGAATACTTCTGTCGGGGATCCTCTACGCCGAGTTTGAATTCAACGCGGACTATGAGCCCATCCTGCGGCAAGGCACGCCGGTGGTGTTCGCCTCGGAGCGGATCCCGGCAGATCCGTTTGAACGACTTGTTCGAAATGATCCGCTCGAAGCACTGAGCGAGGCCCTCCGGCAGTTGGATCGTGACTCCCGCGACTATGTCTGCACCTTCGTCAAACAGGAACGTCTCGGCGATAAAATGAGCCCGGAGCAGGAGGTCGAGGTCAAGTTTCGGCCGAAGCCCTACAGCGTAATGATGCACTGGATTCGCAACCCGGGCATGGCCCGGCGCGTGATCTATGTGAAGGGCAAATGGGTGGATCACAAGGCGACCGACCCGAAGATGCGCGAGCTTTCGGTTTGCCAGCCCATGGGGGTCGCGTCGTTGCTCGTGGGTAAAAGCGTGAAGCAGCCGATCAACGGCTTTTTCGCCAATCGCAGCTCGCGTCGATCGATCGACGAATTCGGCTTCAAGCGGGCGCTTGATCTGCTTGTGGAGTTTAGCAAGATCGCGAAGAGCCGCGGCGAGTTGAAGATCGAATACAAGGGCGTAACGCGGTTCGGCGGTCGGCCTGTGTGGCTGATCCGCAGGATCCTGCCCTATACCGACGCCAATCGCTATCCCGATCGAACCACTGACATCCTGATCGACCAGGAATATCACGTCCCCGTGGCGATCTACTGCTATTCCGATGATGCCCGTGAACCACGCAACCTTCTGGGCAAGTACGAGTATCGCAATGTGCGGTTCGACACGGGCCTGACGGACAAGGACTTCGAACCCGCCACCTACGGCATGTAGACGAGGGTGTGCCACTGCTTCAAGCAGTGCTCGGGGTCGGACCGCCCTCTCCGACGTAATACCCCAATCCACAATCGAGAATCATCCGCCGATCGCGGTGTGCGCGTCCATGTCCGCAAAGGGATTGTGATTCAACAGATCGGGGAGGATCCAGGAGAGGATGCCGACAACGACAGTGGCGATCGCCACGAAGCCGGTGATCCGTTTCGTGCCCGGCGACCAATTCGCGAACGGCAGATCGATCGTCAGCAGGATCTTCAAGCCGGCATTAACCATTATGATGGGAACGATCTTGGCAGCAAGGATCGCCTTCGGGCCCCTTTTGACCGCGGACAGGATGCGTTGGAGAATCGGCGGTCGCACCGGGGTGTCCACGGGATCGGTTGACACCGCCTCCGCATCGGCTGGGACGGTGGGCGCTTCGGCCGATTCAGGATTCTGCGTCTCGCCCTCCACGTGAGGGCTTTCGATTTCCTGATCTTCATCCGACGACTCGGTCTCTACGGATTCGACCGACTCCTCGGCCGGCGCATCCGGATCATGCAAGAGATCGTTGAGTTCCTCGCTCGCCGACTCGGCCGGCTCCGGCGTCGCCTCCGGGGGGGCCTCGATCGTGTCCGCTAGCGTCTCGGTTTCCGTCTCGGCTTCTGTGCCCGCCCGGGAATTCTCGGTTTCGTCGGTGACGGGTGGAGTGGCGGAATCAGATGCCGGCTCTTCGGCGCCGGTCTCGGTGGCAATCTCCTCCGCTAAGGCCTCGACCTGGTTGAGGAGGGCATCCACGTCAGCGGCGGGCTGAGATTCCTCGGTTGCGATGCTTTCGGATGCTTCGGACATGTCAGCGGTGCCCTACCGGGTGAGTCTTGTGTCATGGGTGGGTGCGTTTGTGGCGGACCCGTCGCTTGCGCTCTGGGCTCGGA
>CAYXGR010000208.1:0-5771 GCA_964464525.1 uncultured Planctomycetaceae bacterium | reverse complement strand
CGGCCACGGCCGGTGTCATCTCGAAGAACAGGCCCGACTGATCGACATCGAGGAAGGACAAGGTGCCTAAGGCGGTCACATCAAGCGACGTGGCGTCAATGTTACTGAAGCCGACGCCGGTAGGCGTTTCAATGTGGGTGACCGTGACAACCGGCGCGGAGGGCTGTGTCTCGTTGAGTTGTGGAGAAGCGTCGCGGGCCTTGACCGTCCATTGGTAGACGAAATTCGACAGCGGAACCGTCGCGAGAAAACTGGAGGATGGCTGCCAACCACTGTTCCCGAAAAGGTGTTCGAAGAAATATTCAACCGGAGGAGAATCGGCATCCGTTGCGGTGGTCGCCACCATCGAAAACTGCGTGGCGGGATCGTCTGGGGGCAGGGCCGGAGCCGGATCAGAGGCAAACGTCATTGGATTCGGCAACGGCGGCGTGATGTCGGCCAGGCTCGTCGCCACTTGAACATTGTCGATGTACCAGTCATCGGTGGAATCGCTCCCCAATGTTCGGAACCGGAGCCTGAATTCATCATGGAAGGCATTCGGATCAGTACCCGGCAATAACAGATGGTTGTGGATCGTGAAGGCGGTCTGATCGGTGCCATCCGAGGTAATCGTATTGAGATGAATCCACGCCAGGTTGTTACCCCAGTACTCGACAACAAGCGACTCACCGTTCTCCACTCCGATGTGCTCAGTGTGATATTCGATTGAGACCGCTGACTCGGCCCCAACAAGGACAAAATTACTGCGGAGCTCATTCTGGTCGTAGGTTCCGGCCCCGGAGGAATCCAAGTTGAGCGCCAAAGTCGGGCTGGGGGCGTTCACCGCATTCGAATTGACCAAAGCCTGGTCGTTGAAAATCCATTTCGCCGTGTCGATCGTACTGCTCGGGAAGGTATCTGAAAGGGGAAGGATGACCGGATCGGCCAGGGTACCGGCACTGGGAAACAGGCATGTCCGCGAGTTTCTGTGGTTGGTGATCTGGCTGATTGCCAGATTACCAAAGTTAGGCGTCCCCAGACCATTACACTGCGCGATGGTCGCACACATAATATGACAATCACCGTTGCCGTTGCAGTGAGTGGCACTCCAGTTGTGACCAAGCTCGTGGGTAGTCAGGCTGACACGGCTGTTGGTATTCAATGTAAACCGAGATTGCGAAAGACCGTATCCCAGACCGGAGGGGGCTGCACAGATCTGGCTGAGAAAAGCGATCCCGATGATGCCCCCGGTCAGATTCCGACCGGTGAACAGATGGGCGATGTCACGTGGAATACCGCCGAAGTTTGCGATCCAATCTGCTCGAAATTGATCGAGCAAGGTGCTGGAGCTGTTCGTGGTGTACGGGTCCGCTGCCGAACTGGTGCGAACAACGATGGCCGTGATTTCATATGTGATGGCGGTATCCCGCTCATATATGAACTCAACCAAATTCATGATGTTTTCAATGTCGAACAAGGTCGACGAAAGATTGCTGCCGTTAAGTTGAAAAAACGGAAAATCCGCATCGATGGCGATGTCCGCCACCTTGAATGTCGTCGCACGCGGAGCCCCGCTCTGTGATCCGCCCGAACCCTGATCGTTGTAGGGTATTCCACCCATCAATTCGTTGAAGCCGCATTGATGATTCGTGGGGATCGTCTCATCTCGACGGTAAACCGCATGATTCGCATCACCGGGTGAAAGCCCCGCCCCGTCCAAAGGTTGAACAAACCAGGCGTCGCCATTGTTCAGGCTGATCAACGCTGTCAGTTTTCCGTCGTGCATCGAACCGGCGACCGAACTATCCAGTATTTCATCGCCATTCATCGTTCGGACGACGCCGCGATAGGTCTTTGAATCGGGTGCCGGTACGGGGTGGGTTCCCCCTTCAACCGATGCCATCAATTGAAAACCTGCCGACCGCATCGAGTGGGGCTGCAAGTCCAGACGATATGAAATACCGTCAATATCAACCGTTGTCTCGAAAGGAGATCCGTCCGCGGCGGTGATGTCGATTGCCTGGAGGCTGACGTTTGATAGATTGAGAACCTGCTTGGCCTGCTCGAACAGGCCCGCTCGCGGCAGCCTCGAGGATATGCCGGCATCGTCCGAAGTCGTGATCGATCGATCAGTGGGTGATTGCGCGCCGGCGGAATTTGTCAGAAGTGAAAACAGCATCACGGCAGCCGCGATGAGATAATACGAATGCTGAGTCGATCCGATCGGACGGGAATGTCGCTGACAAACAATAGACATGAGAGTCTTCTCCAGAAAACCGAGTGACAGTTGAGTACTCAAGCGATACATCACCGACGGTTGGCGCGAACGTTTCATCGCCCCGCGATGATTGTTAAAAGCTGATGGTATCTATTCAGTAGTGTGTATAGGTGAGCGGGTCAGTCTTCATCACAAGCGGGCACACCCACCCCACCCTCCAGCCAATGTCGGATTGACTGAACCCAAAAATAGTGGAATGCCCCAACTCCAGAGGGATTCACCCACACCACCGGAGGCTCGCCCTGGACGGCTCTAATATAGCCTGGACAAGCCTGGGATGTCAAGAAACCCCTGTCACATCGAATGGCTGTGCGATCTACCAGCAACCGCCTCTAGCCTGGTGAAGAGAACGCAATCGCTTGCTTTCCAGACGGTAACAATCGGATTTCCACACTGTTTATGGATGCACATCCTCTGTGCTTCACGACACATCGCCGAGCAGAATTCTTGACTAGAAAAGTCCGAATAAATCCTCGGAACCCGGAAAATAACATGCATTATCCTTATGTTTCAAAACAAGTTAGATCCATCACGAGGGTCCACTATCTTTTTTGTGATCACTTCGGCATACGGTGTGCATTATCAGACGCTTGGAGCTGATCTGCGACGAATCCCAACCTCATTTCGTCGCACTATGTCCCCCGTACGCGCACTTCCAGCTCGGTGAAATTCTCCCGAGGTGGAGCATGTGTGGACCGGGCAGGATCTCTGTAGTGGTACAGGCTGTTAGTGAATGCACGGGCGTGAGACGCGTGCGACAAATGGGACCCTTCAGGAGAATTGAGACCATGATAACCAGAAAATTTGTGGCATCGGCATGGGCGATACTGTTCGCGTCGATTCCATCTCTATGCCTGGCGCAGGCGAGTTTTGTGGAGGGATTCGACAACAATGGACCGACGCTCGCGGGAGATCATGGACCGATCAATTTGATCAACCAGGGGTGGTTCTTCAGCAACCAGAGTGCCCCGACCGGCTCAGGAACCTGGGAGGACGGCATGTCCGGAGGTTTCCCCTTTTCACCCTATGAGGGGATCAGCTACCTGGGAATAGACAGTCTCAGTACCGACTTTTTCGGCGGAGACATCAGCAATTGGGCGGTGTTGCCGGATATCCCCGGTCTGGTGGCTGGCGATGTAATGTCGTTCTATGTTGAGGCCTTGGATTCCTCAAACGCCGACACCCTACAGATCAGATACTCGCCCTCGGGGAATACGAACACCGGATCCGGGGTGACGGATGTGGGCGATTTCACATCGCTTCTCTTGGACATCAATCCCATCCCGACATCCGGATGGACCCGCTTCGAGGTGACCATTCCCGGCAACGGTCGGATTGCCTTCCGCTATTTCGTTCAAAATGCCTGCAACTTCACCTGCTTTATATCAACGGTCGGACTCGACGAACTCGGCTTCAATGCGGTAGCGGCCGGCCCCCCTTTGCCCGGCCCCGGAGAAACGGTCACCTGGACACTGGCGGGCAGCCCTTACGTCATCAATAGCGACCTGAACATCATCGCGAATGGGACAGTCCTGGTGGACCCGGGAGTCGAAATCCAGATTTCCCCCGCAGCATCGCTGGCGGTAGATGGCACCCTTTCGGCACAGGGCACGGCGGCCAGCCCAGTCATGATCAACGGGGGCAAACTCAGGGGGTTCGGCCACGTCGAACTAAACTTTACCACGATCAACAGCCAGGTGGAGCCGCAGGATGGCGGCGGCGCGATGATCTTCCGCGACTCCACCTTCTTGGCCGATCAGCAGGCGATGCTGACAGAAATCACCGCCGCCACCTACATATGGGACAACCCGCCACTCGTCTCTCTCGACCGCTGCACCTTCATCGGCGACGGATCCGCATGGGAATTCCTTCTCGATAACTGTCATGTCTTCATCCGTGACACAAACTTCACGAATACCGCGGTCGAAATATGGGACTCCTACGTCCGGCTGGACAACGTCTCAACCGACGGCGGCCAGCTAAACCTCTTCTTCGCGAACGTCGACGCCCACCAGGAAGTTTTTCTCGACAACATCACGGCCCGAAACAACCCCGCCGGCGCCGGGCTCTCCATCTTCGGCGCAACCGCTCTCCTCGGCCCGAACAATTTCCTGGACAACAATCTCTATCCTGTCAGCGCCTCCGGATTATTGCCCGGCAGCGCCGTACCCGTGACCGGCAACCTGAACAATCTGATCCACGCCAACGGCTTGGTTCAGGGCGCGATCTGGGCCGATCTCGGACTCCCCTGGCTCTACGATGAAACCTCCGGATGCACCAGCGTCCTACCCGACATCCAGCCGGGAGTCACCGTGAAAATGGGCCCCGCCGCCTCCATCTGCAACCAGGGCGGGACGGTCCAGCTTCGCGGCCTGCCGAACGCGCCAATCGTCTTCGAACCGCTCGATCCCGCCCAGCCCTGGAGCGAGATGATCGTCCACGTCTCCTTCGGCTCGCGGATAGACAACTGCGTATTCGACGGCGCAAGCAACATCGGCCTCCTCGTCACCAACGCAGGTGCACAGATCAAAAATTGCATCTTCCAGAACTGTAACGTCGCAACCAACTGCAACACCTTCGCCTCCAGCTTTTTCGAGAACACCCGTTTCATCAACAACGCAGTCGGCGCCAGCTTCAGCGACACCGGCCATCCGAACCTCAACAGCGCCACCAATCCCAACTCCTTCGAGGGAAACACCCTCGCCCTCGACGCCTTCGATTTCGGATCCGACACCGACGCTGCCAACTCCTGGTGGAACCATCCGACCGGTCCCCAGGTCCCGAGCAACCCCGCCGGACAGGGCGACCCGATCGGTGGCATCAGCGCGGCGGCGGTTATCTATCAACCCTTCCTGAATGCCCCGCCCGATTTCACCAACCATCCCCCGGTCATCCTGCTCGCCCAGAACAAGGAGCACCCCGCCTACGCCCTCGACACCCGCTTCGAGCCGGGCTCAAAATACATCGTGGAGTGGGAAGCCTCCGACGACGACTCAATCGTTTCTCAGAGATTGCTGTTCTCGCCGGCGGGCGACTTCCCAGGAGACTTCCAGCTCGTTGCCAACCTCCCGGTCGGACAGCGTTCCTACGAGTGGACCGTCCCCGATGTCGGCTTCATCGTGAACGGGGCGCGATCCTATCTCCGCGTCGAGGCCACAGATTCCCGCGGACAGGTCGGCTGGGATGATATCCGCATGTTCATTCCCTCCGGTCGCATCTCGGGCATCGGCACGGTCACCTCCGACTTCGGCGGCCAGACCTTCCGTTCCGGTCAGGCCTTGCCGACGATCACGTGGACATTCTCGCCCGACGATCCGCTCTTCGGCGGTTCACCGACCTTCCACATCCTCCTCGACGGCGATGAAAAGTCGATCGGCCTCGGCGGCGGTGGCAGTGGGAGTTGGCCCTTCACCGACAGCCCGTTCATCAGCACCGACACGGCACGAATCGGCGTTCACATGGGCGGCTCGATCAACGACTCGTTCTGGTTTTTCGGCGATTACTTTTCCCTGCG
>CAYXGR010000207.1:0-5778 GCA_964464525.1 uncultured Planctomycetaceae bacterium | reverse complement strand
CTAATCACCGTACCATTTTGGATCGTCTTGACGTTTCGACGTTTCTCTTCAAGCTTGGGATGAAACCTTTGCTGCTCCCTTAGCCATCCGCCCTGTGGCCTTCTAGCTTTTCGTACCCGTCTTACCTGAAAATTCGTCATTCCAGACTCGCATGATATCATCGGCCCCTCGCAGGCCGTAGGTCCGCGGACGGGGCGGTATCAGGCTGATATCCACTTCTTCATAGTCGATCTTCGGGCCGTCCGGCGTGTGGGTTGCCACCGTGGTCTTCAGCCAGTCGTCATTCCGCTTCTGGTAGGTTTCGCACCAGTGTCGAGCCTGAACAGTCATGTCCTCATCCGAATCGGGATCAAGCCCCGCAATCTCAAACGCGGGCTTGTAGTGCGCCCCCCGGCACTCATCCCGAAGCAGCGCACCCGTGGCAATCACCCGCGCCAGAACGAGCATGTCGCCCAGGGCACGAACGAAGGACAAGTTCTGGTTCGTCCAGTTTCCGCTGTCTGCCAGTGGCGCCCGCCGATAGCGCTCCGACAACTCCTGTATTGTCTTCAACGTGGCCGCGATCTTCTCATTCTTGCGCACCACGGTCACGTTCTCAGTCATCGTCTTGCCCAACTCGTCGTGCAGCCGGTAGGCGTTTTCGTCACCGGTGCGGGAGACCAGCTCATCCATACGGTCCTTGTGCTTTCGTACGGCGCCATCGAAGACGGCCGTCGGCACATCCGCCGCCGCCGACTTCTGGCCCTTGAGATAGTTCTCGATCGACGGACCGGCCATCAGGCCCTCGAAGATGCATGACAGCAGCGAGTTTGCCCCCAGTCGATTCGCCCCGTGGTACTGATACTCTCCCTCGCCGATGGCGTAGAGACCGGGGATGTGGGTGGCGTGATTCCTTGGGGAGCCGACGACCAGGCCTCCGGTCTGCTCGTTCTTTTCGTAGTCGACCCAGATGCCGCCCATGGTGTAATGAACGGCGGGGAAGATTTTCATCGGAACCTTACGCGGATCGGAAGACTGAAACTTTTCGTAGATCGACAGTATACCTTCGAGTTTGTGGTGGATCTCCGGCGAGAGATGTGTCAAGTCGAGATAGACGCACAGCCGATCCTGCTCGACGCTCAAGCCGTGATTCACACAAACGTCGAATATCTCCCGCGTGGCGATGTCGCGCGGCACGAGGTTGCCATAGGTCGGATAACGCTCCTCGAGAAAGTAATATCGCTCCGATTCGGGTATGCGGGCCGGATCGCGCGCATCCTGTGGGGTGCGTGGCACCCAGACCCGACCGCCCTCGCCCCGGGCGCTCTCACTCATCAACCGAAGCTTGTCCGCCCCGGGCACTGCCGTCGGATGAACCTGCATGAATTCGCCGTTGGCGTATTTCGCCCCTTCCTGAAAGATGCGGCTGTTGGCTCCACCGGTGCAAATCATCGAGTTGGTGCTCTTGCCGAAGATCAACCCACAACCGCCCGTGGCCATGATCACCGCATCGCCCGGGAGTACACGGATCTCCATCGAGAACATATCTTGAATCACACAACCGCGGCAGATTCCCTGTTCATCCAGAACCGTGCCGAGAAATTCGTGATACTCAAATTTTCGAATTCGCCCCTCCGACTCCCATCGACGAACCTGTTCGTCCAACGCGTACAGGAGCTGCTGGCCGGTCGTGGCCCCCGCAAAGGCCGTGCGCTTATACAGCGTGCCGCCGAATCGACGCCGATCGAGGTGTCCCTCCGGCGTGCGGTTGAACGGAACCCCCAGCCGATCCAGCAGGTCGACCACCTTCGGACCCCAGTCGGCCATTTCCTTGACCGGCGGCTGATGGTTGAGAAAGTCGCCGCCATAGACGGTGTCGTCGAGGTGGAGCCACTCGCTGTCGCCGAGGCCGCGGGTCATGGCGTTGACGCTGTTGATGCCGCCCTGGGCGCAGACGCTATGGGAGCGTTTGACAGGGACCATGCTGACGAGATCGACGGAGATACCCAGTTCTGCCAGTTTCATTGACCCGGACAGGCCCGCAAGCCCGCCGCCGATCATTACCACGCGTTGCTTCGCCATCGAATGCGATTCCTAAAGTAGAAGTTTGTAGTCAAGTGCGAAAAATCTGATGTCTGACGACTCAGCAGATGGGTCAAATGACCCATCCTACGGCCTCATCCAAGCCCAGCGTGTGTGATCCCATTTAATACATGGCTCGTTCGCGATGGATCCCACTCCCTTGCGCTCGGGGCTCGGATTATTCGTTTCCTTACGGGCGCGGCTCTGATGCGTCGTCCATCGTTGCGACCGCCGCGTTCCGATCGTCCCAGCCTTTCAGGAAGGTTCGATCGGCCTGCCTGAATGCGATCAGGCTGGCCGTGCCGCCGGCAAACAGAAGCAGGCCCAACGCCATCGCCGCCATCGATACCCGCTTCTGGGCCTTCTCGCCGACCGTGATGCCCCAACTGATGCAGAAGGTCCAGATGCCATTGGCGAAGTGATAACACGCCGCCGCGAGGCCGACGACATAGAGCGTTGTCGTGATCGCATAGGGAACCGAGTAGCCGCCAACCGACCACTCCACGAGGCCCCGGCGGGCGATCTCGAACTTGTTGGGGATGTCCGCGTCGAGAAAGGGGATGCCGCCGAACCAGTGGGCAAACCGGAACTTCAGCAGGTGGACCACCAGGAACAAAAAGGCGACATAGCCGGTCACTCGCTGCAACGTATAACGCCGATTCTCCATGTACGGATAGGCCATCGCGTTCGGCTCGGACGTCATGGCGATCTTGACGCCGTAAATCGCGTGGAAGGCCAGCGGCAGGAAGATCCCGAAGATCTCCAAGACCAGCAGGTAGGGCAGTCCGTGCAGAAAGTGCACCGATTCGTTGAATTCGCCCTCGCCCCCGGCCGCCGTGAAGCGACCATAGAAGGCCATTGAATTCGTCAGCATGTGCTCGATGAGAAAGGCACCAATGGGGATGATGCCGGTCAGGGAGTGCAGCTTGCGGAGCAGGAAATGGTGTCGTTCTTCGAATGTTTCTGGGGTGGAATCGGGCGTGGCCAAGGTACCTGTACCCTTTATTAAATGTGGCATCATTTTCGGACGCTGACGATCAAAGCGGCTAGCCTACGACGCGCTCGCAAAGGCGTCAACCACCACACCGGGTGCACAATCAGAGTCGCGCCCGTCAGGAAGCGGTCATCGTTCGGCCGACACGTAACCGTCCCCAATCCGAGCCCCGAGCGCAAGCGAGCGGGTCCGAAAACCAGCGTCTTGATCGTCGGATGTTATGCTTAAGTGTCCCGACAATATGGGACGGTTAGGCATGCCTCGCATGCAAATCCGTTCGGCCGCCATACCCATCCCATTGGCTGATCACCCGAAGGATGTGTATAATTCATTGTCCTTGGGCAAGCCGCCAACCGACCCTTATACAGGATGGAGCCCCACACCATGCCCCGCACACCGAACGATCGCTCTTTGCTCATCCGCACGCTGATACCCCTTCTCCTCGCTTCGATTATGGGCCGTGCCGATCACCTGTGGGCCGCCGACCTCTCCATCAAGCCCGGCGATCAAGTCATCCGCATCGACGTCCGGACGCGGGTACAACTCCAGCAGATCCTGGGCATGGATCTGGACATCCATTCCCACGAGATCGGCGTCGGCCCGCTCGACGTCCATGTTTCCACCGCTGAGCGACAGGCGATCGAGGCCGCTCATCTGGCCTATACCGTTCTCAATCCCGACCTGCTCGCCGCCTATCAGCACGAATTGATCACCCATACCCGCCGTGATATTACCGACTTTCAGGACTACAAGACCTTCGACAATATCGTCGCCTTCATCAACAATCTGGCGATGCTGCGGCCCGACTTGTGCGAGGTCGTCTCGATCGGCACCTCACTCGAAGGTCGCGATATCTGGGTGCTCCACGTCACCGGCAGCGGTGCCGGGCCGAAGCCGGCCGTCTTTTATCACGGTCTCCAACACGCACGGGAATGGATCACCGGCCCGATGGTTCTCTATCTGGCCGAATACCTCGTCACGAATTACGACACCGACGCCTGCCTGGCCGATTTGATCGACCGAACCGATTTCTTCCTGGCGCCGTGTGTGAATCCGGATGGCTATGTCTATACCTGGACGACCGATCGGCTCTGGCGGAAAAACCGCCGGCCCAACGCCGACGGCACCTTTGGCGTCGATCTCAACCGCAACTGGGGCTTCGATTGGGGGGGTGCCGGCTCCAGCGGGTCGCCCAGCAGTCAGACCTATCGCGGCACCGGCCCGTTCAGCGAGCCGGAGACCACCGTCCTGAGCGATTTCATCGTGGCCAATCCGAACATCCGAGCCTACATGGACTATCACAACTACTCGCAACTGATCCTTTGGCCCTTCGGCAGCTCTTTCACGCAGCCGCCCGGTTTTGATGGGACCACCTTCTGGTCACTCGGGAACGCCATGCAGTCGTTGATTTCCGGCGTACACGGGATGTTCTACGAACCCGGTCCCATTGCGTTGACGCTCTATCAGGCCAGCGGTAATTCGGTCGATTGGGTCTACGGCGATCAGGGCCGCTTTTCATTCACCATCGAGCTTCGCGATACCGGTCAGTTCGGCTTTCTCCTCCCACCCGAACAGATCATCCCCACGGTCGAGGAAAACCTTCCGGCGATCCTCCACCTCTCGCACTGGGCGTCCGACGGAGTGGTCATCGACCTGCCAAATGGTGTGCCCAACGTCGTGATGGCCGACCAGACCACCAACCTTACCGTCTCCATCACCAACGCACAGGAATCCTATGTTTCCGGTAGCGGGACGATGCATTATCGGTTCGATCCGGCCGATCCGTTTACGACGGTCCCGTTCGTGAGCCAGGGTAGCAACCTATATACGGCTACGCTTCCGGCCGCGGCCTGCGGCCTGTCGTTCGAGTATTATTTCTCCGCCTCGGGCGACGGCGGCTTTTCGGCCACGTATCCGTGCGACGCTCCGAATACACTTCTCAGTACGTTGGTCCGCGTCTTCGAGACCGCCTTTGCGGATGATTTCGAGCTTGATACGGGCTGGACTGTTCAAAACGCCGGGGCCACGTCGGGCGACTGGGAGCGCGGCGTGCCGATCAACGATCCCGGCTGGGCCTACGATCCGGCCTCGGACAGCGACGGCAGCGGCAACTGTTTCCTGACGCAGAATACACTCGGCAACTCCGACGTCGATAATGGCGCGACCCGTCTGCTATCGCCCATCATCGACATGACCGGGGACGGCGGTCTGATCGGCTACGATTATTATCTGAACCTGACGAACGAGAGTGGAACCGACATCCTTCTGGTGGAGGCCAACAACTCGGCCGGTCTCGGCATGTGGTCTGAAGTCGCCCGCCACACCGCCAACGGCGGTTCCTTGTGGCGGCACCATGAGATCGACTCTGTAGCGCTGCTCGCCGCGGGGGTCCCGCTGACGGACATGATGCGGCTGCGGTTCACCATCAACGACGGAACCCCGCAGACTATCGTCGAGGCCGGTCTGGATGCCTTTACCATCAGCCTGCTGACCTGTCCGACCGTCGCTTGTCCCAATGCGCCCGGCGATATGAACGGCGATCTGGTCATGAATGGCGATGATGTTCAGATGTTTGCGGATGCCATGACCAACGGTTCGGGCTACGATCCCTGTGCCGACGTGGCAGCGCCCAGCGGCTCTCTGGACGAGGCGGACTTGCAGGCGTTTGTAAATATGTTGCTGGCCCCATAGCGCCGGACGCCGTGCCTAATCCGCATTTCTCA
>CAYXGR010000206.1:2553-5780 GCA_964464525.1 uncultured Planctomycetaceae bacterium | reverse complement strand
TCGCTTGCCAAATCGCCGGAAATCCGCACAATCTTCCTTGTGTCAGATACCAACAAGAGGGGCAGGCTCGAAGTCGTTCACGGCTCGATGTTCGGCGGCAAGACCGAGCACATGATCGCAAGGTTGCGACAGGCCGAGTCGCACGGTCACTGCGTCATGGCCTTCAAGCACGCCATCGACGATCGCTACGATCCCGACCATCTCGTCACCCATCGCAAGGATCGATTCGACGCGATCCGTGTGCCCGACGGAGATTCCATCCTCGCACTGTGTAATGGCGCCGACCTGGTGGCCATCGACGAAGGCCATTTCTTCAAGAACGCACTCATCCCCGTTGTGCAATCCCTGCTCGATCGGGGTATCACCGTCATCGTCTCGGGCATCACCCACGACGCCTGGGGCCGGCCGTTTGAGCCAATGCCCAAACTCTCGGATATGGCCGATGAGGAGGTGCTGAGACAGGCCCCCTGTCGCGTCTGCGGCGAGCCTTCGCCCTACACCCAACGCATGACCGATGTGGACACGCTACACATGGTCGGCGGTCTGGACGACTACGAACCCCGCTGCGCCGCCCACTTCACACCCTTGGCTTCCCCGCCGGAGTCTCGCTGAGATGCCGGTCGCACGCGGACTGCTCGCGATCTTCGCTCTGCTCCTGTTCGCCTGGCTTCTGTCATCCGACCGCAGGCGGTTTCCCTGGAAAATCGTCCTCGGCGGACTGGCCCTGCAATGGGTGCTGGCCCTGTTGGTCCTGCGAACCGAATCGGGCCGCGCGGTCTTCGACGCCATCGCACATGTTGTGACGGCGATCCTGTACGGCGCGGATGCCGGCGCGGCGTTTGTCTTCGGACCCCTCGCAGGCGGCGATCCGGCGGTCACCTGGAACGCCATCACGGGCATCAAGATCATGACGACGATCATCATCGTCGCCGCGATTTCATCGGTCGGCTATCACTACGGCGTGCTCCAGCGCATCGTGTCGGTCATGGCGCGGGGGATGAAGCGCGTCATGGGCCTTAGCGGCGCGGAGAGCCTGGCCGGGGCCGCGAATGTATTCTTCGGGCAGACCGAGGCCCCCTTGCTCGTCAAACCTTACATCTCCGGGATGACCCGATCGGAATTGATGGCCCTGATGACCGGCGGGTTCGCGACCGTCGCCGCGGGGATCATGGCGGTTTACGTCACGAAGTTGGGGGGTCAGGATGAGGAACAATCGCGGGCGTTCGCCCGCCATCTGCTGACGGCCTGCCTCATGTCGGCGCCTGCGGCGTTCGTCATGGCGAAGATCATGGTGCCGGAGCGGGAGACACCGGCAACGGCGGGCAAGATCGAGATCGCCCGCGATCGGGAGACCCGCTCCCTCATCGACGCGATCACGAAGGGCGCATCGGATGGGATGAGCCTGGCGATCAACGTACTGGCCATGCTGATTGCGTTCATCGCCCTGATCGCGGTGCTGGACTTCGGACTTGTCGCGATCGGAAAGTGGTCGGTCGTCGCCCCGTTGGTCGAAGCCATGGGTCTCGAGCAGCTTGATCTCGACGGTATCCTCGGGCTGGTGTTCTCGCCGATCGCGTGGTTGCTGGGTGTGGAGTGGGGCGACTGCCGCGTGTTCGGCGGATTGCTGGGCAAGGCCATGGCGACGAACGAACTGATCGCCTACGGATCGCTCGCGGAGATGATCCACAACGACGGCGGGATGTCTCGTCGATCGATCCTGATGGCAACCTACAGCCTCTGCGGATTCGCCAACATCAGCTCGATCGGCATCCAGATCGGCGGCATTGGCGGCCTCGCCCCGGACCGCAGGGGCGACCTCGTCCGCCTCGGCCCGCGTGCGATGCTCGGCGGCGCCATGGCCTGCTGGATGACCGGCAGCATCGCCGGCGTCCTCGTGGAGTAGCCCCGCAGTGTGCCACTGCTTCAAGCAGTGCAAAATCGAACGATGAGCCGAGTGCCGGATGCCATGTTTACTCAGCACAGCCTCATCGAGCTGGGTGAGCATGCCGAGTTCCCTCCCCCCTTGGCAGCCCGAAACCATGTATGCTATCCTGCCACGAAGAAGCGGCGTGGTCATCTAATGGATGAACGATAGCACATACTCCATGGACACAAGTGCATCACGCATAACCCCATCGAGGCAACCATGACTAAAGACATCCTTGTATTTGTTGAACAACGGGACGGCGTCATTCTCCCCGCTGGTTTACAGACGATCACCGCGGGGAAGGAATTGGCCGGCAAGACGGGCGGCCGCTGTACCGCGGCGATCATCGGCCACGGAATCGAAGCCGCCGTGGAAACAGTCGAACAAAAATGCATCGCGACGGTCTTCCTGACCGACGCCGATGCCCTCGCGCATTACAACGCCATCACCTATGCGCGGGCCCTCGCGGAGATCATCACGAAGGCCGACCCCCAAATCGTGTTGATGGCGGCCTCGTTCATGGGCCGCGACCTCAGCCCGCGAGTGGCCCTGCGCCTCGACGCGGGTCTGGCAACGGACTGTACCGAAATCGATCTCGACGATTCGAGTACCCTCGTCGTGGGCCGGCCAATTTTTAACGGCAAGGCGTTCAACAAGGTTCGCTTCAACGCGAGTAAATTGCAAATCGCAACCGTCCGGCCCAACTCGTTCGCCTTGCCGCCGGACAGTGATTCCAAGGCCGAGCGCGTCGCCGTGGCCTTCGTGCCGGAGGATCATGACAGTCATCAAGTCACTCGGGAGATCGTCCGCACCGGCGGCGGCGAGAAGGACGTCACCGAGGCGTCGATCGTGGTGACCGGCGGGCGAAGCCTCAAGAGCGAGGAGAACTTCAAGATCATCGCCGATCTGGCCCACGCCCTCGACGCCGCGGTCGGAGCCAGCCGGGCGGCCTGCGACGCGGGCTATCAGCCGCACTCGCGACAGGTGGGTCTGACGGGCAAGACCGTCACGCCGCAGTTGTATATCGCCTGCGGTGTGAGCGGGGCGATCCAGCACCTCGCGGGCATGCGCGGCAGTCGACGGATCGTCGCCATCAACACCGATCCCGAGGCGCCTATTTTCAACGTCGCCGATTACGGCATCGTTGGCGATCTCTTCAAGGTTGTGCCTCTGCTCACGGAAGAAGTAAAAAAAGCGCGCGCGGGATAGCGGTGGGTGGCATGCCCAATCGCAGTGCGGGCATGGCGGGCGTCTGCATGGCCGCGCTTCGCTTGGCCATGCCACCCAACAAAATATTTTA
>CAYXGR010000206.1:0-2453 GCA_964464525.1 uncultured Planctomycetaceae bacterium | reverse complement strand
ATGCCACCCAACAAAATATTTTACGTCACCCAACACACATGGTTAAGAGGATTCCATGAGCCCGATCGCAATGACCCTCCTTCTGGCTGTCTCGCTGTCCATATTCGCATGGCTGATCCGGCGTCGCTGGCGGCTTATGCGCATCGGGCCCGATGAAAACCGCTGGGACCAACTCGTCGAACGCCTGAAGCGAACCTACCACTACGCCTTCCGGCAGAAGCGCATGCCCCGCTACACATGGGCCGGTCACGCCCACCGCCTCATCTTCGTCGGCTTCCTCGTGCTGCTCCTGCGTTCGCTCATCCTGTTCGTACGGGGCTATTCGCGGGAGTTCGACGCATGGGGACTCCTCGCCCACGACACAATCATGGGCGACGGCTATTCCTTTCTGAAAGACCTGTTCGCGGTCCTGGTCATCCTTGCAACGACAGTCTTTATTTATTATCGCGTCATTATTCGGCTGAAGCGGATGACCCTTTCCTTCGAGGGCCTGCTCATTCTGCTCATCATCATCACGATGATGTTCGCCGATCTGCTCTATGATGGATCGAGCCGCGTGCTGGCTACCGCCGGTGGCGAACCGGCCTTCGCCTGGTCCGAACCGGCCGGATCGATCGTCTCCTTCTGCCTGGCGGGCACGGGGGAGGGAACACTCCGTGTCCTGGCCCATGTCGGCTTCTGGACCCACGTCTCGCTGGTCCTCCTGTTCCTGAATCTCCTGCCGATCTCAAAGCATTTCCACGTCATCACGGCGATTCCGAACGTCTTCACTCAGAGCCTCGCCCCACGCGGCCGCCTGCCCAATGTCGAAGACATCGAGGGCAAAATAGAGCGAGAGGAGACACTGGGTCTCGCTCGAATCGACCAGATGAACTGGAAGGGCGTATTGGATTTATATACCTGCACCGAATGCGGTCGATGCACCGATCATTGCCCCGCCGCCAACACCGGAAAGAAGCTCAGCCCCAAACACCTGACACTGGATCTGCGGAATCATCTCTACGCAAACGAGAAAAAGCTCATCGCCACCGGTGAAAACGGGACTGGCGATCTCGCGCCGGCGGTGATCGATCCCGAGGTGCTATGGGCCTGCACAACTTGCGGCGCCTGCGAGACGGAGTGCCCGGTCTTCATCACCTACGTCGACAAAATCGTGGACATGCGCCGCTATCTGGTGATGGAAAAATCGGAGTTCCCGGCAGAGCTGCAGAACGCCTTCCGCGGCATGGAGACCAACTCGAACCCCTGGAGCTTCCCCGCCTCCGATCGCGCGGGCTGGACCAGCGGCCTCGACGTCAAGCTGATGAGCGAACACCCCGACGCCGAGGTGCTCTTCTGGGTCGGCTGTTCGGCCTCGTTCGACGACCGGGCACGCAAGATCGCCCGGGCGACGGCCAACCTGTTGAAGGCGGCGGGCGTGGATTTCGCCATCCTCGGCGAGGAGGAACAGTGCACCGGCGATCCGGCACGCCGCGCGGGCAACGAGTTTCTCTTTCAGATGCTCGCACAAATGAACGTCGAAACCCTCAACAACTACAAACCGAAGACAATCGTCACGACCTGCCCCCACTGTTTCAACACGCTCCTGAACGAATACCCCGACTTCGGAGGCCGGTTCAACGTCGTCCACCACTCCACCTATCTTTCGCAATTGGTGCGAGAAGGCAGGCTGAAGCCGAACAATCGAATCGACTCGCGTGTGGCCTATCACGATTCGTGCTACATGGGTCGCTACAACGATGTATATGAGGCCCCGCGCGAGGCCCTCCGATCGATCCCCGGCCTGACCGTCCTTGAGCCGGCCCAGACCCGCGACCGGGGGATGTGTTGCGGCGCCGGCGGCGCCCAAATGTTCAAAGAGGAGGAAAGCGGCGAGGAGCGGGTCAACGTCCGACGAACGGAACAACTGTTGGCGACTCAGCCGAACATGGTGGCCTCAAGCTGCCCGTTCTGTCAGCGGATGCTCATCGACGGCCTGGCAGTCAAAGAGCGTGAAGACATCGCGGAACGGGACATCGCGGAACTGCTCTGGCAGTCGATCGAGCCGGGTGGCACTGTCAAGGCCTGAGCCTGAAGGGATCAGGCCTTGGCAGTGGTGTATCAAAGCCCCAGCACCTCATGAGTGGCATTGTCGGGTTCCATGCTTACACGACCCGGCCTTATCGGGTCGGGTAAGCATGACGAAGAACAGCAGACCTCAGCGAATGGGACAAACGCGACAAGGAGGACCAACGCCCGGCATGGCCGCGCTGTGCTTGACCATGCCACCCGGCAACATGTCATTCCGCCGACACTTCGCGCGTCGGTGCAAACACGTTCGCCGCCCAAGTGTAACGCTTGATGAGTTCCTCTTCCGTCAGCTTCGACGCAGCCACCAGCCGCGCCAGCATGACCGGATCCTTGAGATCGCGCTGATCCAGGCGAATCATGTAGGACTCGGCCCCGCGATAGGT
>CAYXGR010000205.1:1373-5784 GCA_964464525.1 uncultured Planctomycetaceae bacterium | reverse complement strand
CCCGTCACGATAAGGCTGTGCCGTGTAAGCATGGCACCCGATCCCCGTGCTATTCCTCTTCGAGGGAGAATTGTTCGGGGTGCATACGCTCCTCGGCGGCGAGGCGGACGCGCTCTTCCTGGGCGTCGGCGTGGCGTTTGACGATCCTGCGGAGGAACAGATTGGCGATCACGCAGAGGGCCATGCCGATCAGGCCGACGTAGTAGATGATCAGGCAGGTGACGCCAGCGACAATCGTGGCCATCGCGGCGGCGGCAAACCAGCAGGAAACGACCCAGATCGATCGGCCCATCTTCAAGGCCGCATCACCGCGGGAGAAGATGCGATCGGCCATGCCGGTGGCGATGACCGCCGCGAAGGCGACGTAGGTTGTAGAGACCGGCAGACTGAGGGCCGAGGCCGTGGCGATGACGCACGCGGAGACGCAAACGATGACGCAGGCGCGGAGTGGGTCGTAGTGCATCGTCTTGCCGCGTTGAGTCTTGGTAACGGCCGGAGCGAGCGATGGGGCAGCCCGCTGAAGAGTAAGTATCCGACCGGCCAGACGAATGCACCACTGTGGGGCCCAGAGCTTCACGTGATCGCCCGCACTGCCCGACCGGACGGCGGTGTGGGTCACGCGCAGGGCATTCTTACTCATCATCCCCACAACCAGCAGGGCGCCACAGAGGAGGAGCTCCATGTTGCCGATAGGCACCTTGGAGATGTCCGCGGTCGTCAGTCCCTTGAGGTGTCCCTTGATCAGTTCGATCGCGGCGAGGCCGGGCGAGGCGCAATTGGCCAAGTCGTTCTGTCCGAAGGCGAATGCCAGGGCTGCCATGCCGATCACCGTCAGAACGGGAAAAAGTAGAACCGCGGCGCGTTTGCGGTAGAGCACAAGCGAGAAATGGATCAGGATGGCGAAGACGACCCAGAGGATGGTGATAGCGATCATCGGGCCATATTCCGAACTGAGCACCGTCGCCTTCAAATGCTTAACGAAGCCGACATTCTTCATGCCCTTGACCATCATAAAGTAACACAGGCCAGCCATGAGACCGCCTCCGATCCACCCACCATGGAGCAGAAGTGCGGAAAGGCTGGACCACTTTTCACGAATCGCCCCGCGCGCAGCGCGTTGTATGAAGAAGCCCATAACCCCGGATAGAAGGACGGAGCAGACGATACCGGCGATGACCTTGCCGGCCTTGGCCCAGTTCACGGCATTGATAGCGTCGCCGTCGCGAAGGAGGCCGAGGAAAAGCGAGGCACCGAGCAGCTCGAAGACCAGGGTCATCGTCGTGCTGACCGGCATGCCGAAGGCCGAATAGGTGTAGAGCAGGATGGTGTCCACGATATAGACGGAAACATATATCGCCAGTGCCTGCTCGATGGAAAACTGAGCCGGGGTGAAGATGCCCTTCCGGGCGGTCTCGATCACGTCGGAGGAGAGCCAGGCCCCAAGGATGACCCCGACCCCGGCGACGCGGATGGCCCATTGCCTTGTGAGGATGCGAGCGCCGAAGACGGAGTTGATGATGTTGGCGGCATCGTTGCGGCCGACCTCGATCGTGTCCCACAGGAGCATGACGACCGCGAGGGCGGCGGCGCCGTAGAAGAACCACGACAGATCCCAGAACGATTGCTGGCCGATGATCAGTGCTTCAGAAATGGTTTTTACCCACCTGTATGGGAAACGTCAAAAAGTCAAAAAGTCAAAATAACAAAAACAACAAAAACAACAACAACAAAAACAACAACAACAACTGCACTGCTTGAAGCAGTGGCACACATTCGTCGCCACATCTCGTGTTTATTGAGACAGCATTCTGCGGAGGCGGTCGGCCGTCTTTTCCGCGTGGTTGGCGAGTTGGCCGAGTTCGAGAAAGACCCGCCACCAGAGCATCACGTCGGTCGCCTTCAAGTCGTCCTCCATCGCGAACAGCGACTTGCTCAGGGCATACTGCGCCTTGTCCGCCTCCCACTCCGCCTTCTCGACCGCCCGGATCATCTGCATCATGTCGTCGGCCTGATCGGCGTGGAACCCGGCGGCGACGAGATCGCGTATCCGCTCGTTCATTGCGTAGGCCTTGTCGCAGACTCGGAGGACCGTGCCCACAAAGGCCATCAACTCGTCCGCCAGTTTCGACGGCAGCTTCAGTTGCTTGAGCGTCAGCAGAAAGGCAACATCCTCGACCGAGTCCGCCATGTTGTCCTGAAGCTTCAGGTAGCCCAGCAGATCGCCGCGATAGACGGGCAAAAAGAAGTTCCGGGGGATGACCTGACGGATCTCGTCCTTGATGATGTCGGCCTGGTGCTCGGTCTTAAAAACCTGCTCGGTCAATTCATTGAGCTTGTCGTATTGCTCGTTGCGAACGGCATCGAGCATCGGACGAAGAAGAGACACGCACTCCTTCACCTTGCGAAGGTGATGGAGCAGCGGCTCGAACGGTGACGTATTGAAAAGTTCCTCTACGGACGGCATTGCGACCTCCAACTCAATCATTCTGAGATTGTGCGATTGAAACGCGACCTCTCCTCCGGGACAATTCATAACCAAGGTCTGAGATAACACAGCGGAAAGATCGTGGCAAGTGAGATAATCTGTGATTTGATGGCCGTAAGGTTTTTCGTGTTTTGCATGCTTACCCGTCACGATAAGGCTGTGACGTGTAAGCATGGCACCCGATCCCCGGCACCCGACCCCTGGCCCTCAATCTCCGCCCTCAATCAGCGATGTTGCCCCCGCCCTGTCGGCCAGCCACTCGCTTGCGCGGGTCCGGACGGCCTTGACCTCGGGGTTCGAGCCGGGGTCGACGCCGATCAGCCGCGAATACACCAGCGTGATGTCCGCCCACAACTGGCCCAGCCACGCCGATGTCGTCAGGTCGACACGGTTCACCGCAATCAGGATCGTCGGCATCTTCTCGCTGCATCGCTTCATATTGGCCAGCGTCAGCACCAGATCAACGTCGCCCGCCGACAACCCCGCATGCTCAGCCTCCAGCGGATCAGTCGCCTCCAACAGCAACGGATGTTCGGGCACGTCACCCGTCCGAACCAGGAAGACGGCCAGCTTCCGCTCGCTCGTGCCCAGGATCGCCTCGAGGTTCATGTGCGAATCCCGAGGCAGGCCCAGGTAGCGGGACATCGTCATGTCGTTCCCATCTCGGTTCACCCCCTCGTTCCAGAACTGGCAGAACTCGTCGGCACTAGTGCGCAGGAGCGAATCGTTCGTCCCCAGATAGATGTGATTGATCCCCCGTCGAAGCTGTTGGATGCGGATGTACTGGGCCAGAATGACCGGCATCGACGAACGATCCGACAGGTCCATCGTGTCGCACGCCGTCTGGATGTCGGACCAGTAGGCCGCCGCGTCCAAGCCCACGACATGCATCGGGGCCATGAGAATGGGCGTCTTGTTGCGTCCGTAGCGGCCGGAGACCTCGGCTGGGAGGGGCAATACGAGGTTGCCGTCGCGCTCGCCCAGCGCGTGAAGCGGACCGCCGTTGGCGAAGACGATTCGCTTGGCGTCCCGCAGTGTCAGCTCGTGCAGCTTCACCGTCTCCTGCGTGATGCCGCTTCGGGAGAACTCCATGAACAGGGTGTTGTCCGGTCGGGCATCGGCGGGCAGGCTCGCGATCTCCTTCGGCGAGTTGGCCATCAGCCAGGTGATCGACCGATCGGGCCGCGCGTTGGCCAGGGCGGAGACGAAATAGTTGAACTGCTCGTTGGCGCCGATGCCGCTGTTGACGAGATATTTCGGGCCGGACACGCCGAAGTGTTGCCGAATCAAGGCGTCGATACGCGGGGCGGTCTCGGCAAGCCACTGTTGGGCATAGACAAGCGGTGCGTCACGATACAGAACCCCCAGCGGATCGGCCTTGGCCTGCGTGAGAAAGGCGTTCAGACCCGAAGAGACGGTGTCGAGAACCGGACCGGGTGCCCGGACGGGTGCGTCGAGGGTTGGGTTCCAGGAACGGACGGAGATACGACCGGCTCCGCACTCGAAACGCGGGATCGCGCAAAGCGGTTCGCCCTCGGCCTCGTTAGAATCGGCATCCGCAATCGTCGGCTGGAGCCGGGCAAGGATGCCGCCGAAACCGTGTTCTTCGAGAAGTGTACGGGCCTCGTCGGGTCCGGTTCGCCAGGCCTCGGCCAGATTGTCGATGAGCTTCTGCGGATCGATTGCGCCGGCGAGGGCGTCGTCGAGTCTTTGATCGGAGACGGTTGGCTGGTTGAACCGGGCGGAGGCCATACGCGCGGCCGCGATGAGTCGTGATGCCACGTTGTTTGCTTCATTCATCGGCATCGGCACTTCCTTTCAAGCCTTCGTTGTGTGGCGCATTCGGGGCGAGAAAAAGTGGTTGGCGGTGCCCACCCTACTCTACTTCGCACGCCATGCCCGCGCTTTGCTTGGGCATGCCACCCT
>CAYXGR010000205.1:0-1273 GCA_964464525.1 uncultured Planctomycetaceae bacterium | reverse complement strand
TGATCGCTCATGCCGCGCCGGCGGAGGACTGAATCCAGTTCGAGGAATCGAAAGTTGATGAGTTGGACGATCACACCGATGCTGATCGCGATCAGGCTCATGGCCATCAGGCTCGCCCCGATGATGATGAGCGAGAGCCGAAAGCCCGAGCCGGCAGTCCAATCGGATAAAATAACCGTCGCCGCCGCCGTCCCCCCCATCACGAAAAAGACGATCCCCAGCCCACCGAAAAACGTCAGTGGCTTGTAAGAACGAAACAGGCTGAGGATGCGAAAGATCACTCGCAGGCCGTCGGAAAAGGTGCTCAGCTTCGACTCGCTTCCCTCCGGCCGCTCCCCGTAGGCGACCGGCACCTCGCGGATCACCCATTTGCGATAGAGACATTGAATCGTCATCTCGGTCTCGATGTCGAAGCCGTAGGCCATGAATGGCAGGTTTTTCGCGGCCTCGCGGGTGAAGGCGCGATAGCCGGACATGATATCCGTCAGAGATGCCCCGAAGATCCGGTTGATCAGCCAACAGACCAGCCAGTTTCCAAACCGATGAAAACGCCGGTAGGCCGCCTCCCCGTCGGTCGCCTCTCGAATCCCCACCACCATGTCGGCGTCGCCCGCCAGTACGGGAGCAAGCAGGTCGCGCACCCGATCGGCCGGATAGGTGTCGTCGCCGTCGGCCATGACGTAGAAGTCGGCATCAACCTTCTCGAACATTGCCGCGACCACGTGGCCCTTGCCCTGTTTCTTTTCGCGTATCACGATCGCCCCGGCCTTCCGGGCGATCTCGCCGGTTCCATCAGTGCTGTTGTTGTCAAAGACATAGACGGCGGCTTCGGGGATTTCTCGTTGAAAATCACGGACGACTTTATCGATCGTGGCTGCCTCGTTGTAGCAGGGCACCAGGATGGCGATTGTCATCGAGTCCGTCTTGGAATTGGCCATGCATGAACCTTGAAAAAGTCGCGCGCCCTGTCGGTTGGATGTTGCCCACCAGTCGTCCTGAAAGGGCATTACAACCGGGCGCGGCTAGCTTCGGGCACGCTGAGGAGGATGTCAACTTGAATCGCGAATTGTGAAAGGTCCATGATATCTTCGGTGGATGTCATACGGAGCCATCCCATTTGCCAGTAATCAGAATCGAGTATCCTCCTATGATGAAGTCCGTTGAAACGGGCTCTATTTTAGGTGGTGCATTATAACCAGCCCCAAGGATCACAGATTAAATAACTTCCCGGTTTTCACAAACGCCCTGGTGCTTCGATGCTGGTTAATTGATG
>CAYXGR010000204.1:4442-5810 GCA_964464525.1 uncultured Planctomycetaceae bacterium | reverse complement strand
TGCCACAGTATGGCCGCTGCCACAGAGTGGCCGCTGCCTCAACCCAGGGGGGGCAGCATGCTTGACCGATACGCCATGCCCGCGCCTTGGGCATGCCACCCGGTTGCACCGGTTGGAAACCGGTGCCACAGGAGTTTTGGACGCACTCTGAGTCCATTCAAGAGCATAATGCCGGGCTTCGGTCCTGGCCATTACACAATTGCTCATGCTTTCTAATGCGACCGAGCCTATCATGCGGGGGATGGATCTCTTCGAACCCCAGCGCCGGGCCGCCCTCGCGGCCGTCCACCCCCTGGCCGTCCGCATGCGCCCCCGCAGTCTCGACGACTTTGTCGGCCAGCAGCACTTCCTCGGCCCCGGCAAACTCCTCCGCCGCCTCCTCGACGCCGACCGACTGGCCAGCACGATCTTCTACGGCCCGCCGGGGACCGGCAAGACCACCCTCGCCCGGATCATCGCCGTCCGTACCCAGGCCGCCTTTGAGGAGGCCAATGCCGCGGCCATCGGCGTCAAGGATGTCCGCGAAATCCTTGCCCGTGCCCGTGATCGCATCGAGACCGACGGCCGCCGGACCGTCCTGTTTCTCGACGAGATCCACCGCTTCAACCGGGCACAGCAGGATGTGCTGCTGAACGACGTAGAGGATGGTATCGCCATATTGATCGGGGCGACGACGGAGAATCCGTTCTTCAGCGTGAACGCCCCGCTCGTCTCGCGGAGCCAGATCTTTCAATTCGAGCCACTGAGCGAGGAGGACATCAAGGTTCTGATCCGCCGAGCGCTGGCCGACGCCGAGCACGGTCTCGGTCGCCATGGTGCGACGATCACCGACGAGGCGCTCGATTTTCTGGCGACGACCAGCGACGGGGATGCCCGGCGGGCGCTGATGGCTCTCGAAGTCGCGGTCCTCTCGCATGAGAAAGAAGACGCGGCAACGGTCGAAAAGGTCGAGACCACCGCGGCCAATCCGCAATCCGATCCCGGCGCGCCGGGGCGCAATCTGAAATTAACGATCACCCTCGCCATCGCCCAGGACTCCATCCAGCGGAAGGCGATCGTCTACGACGGGACCGGCGACGAACACTACGACGCCGCCAGCGCCCTGATCAAGTCGATGCGCGGCGGCGATCCGGACGCGACGGTCTATTGGCTGGCGCGGATGCTGGAGGCGGGGGAGGATCCCCGCTTCATCGCCCGGCGGATCGTCATCTGTGCCGCCGAGGACGTGGGCAATGCCGACCCGACGGCCCTCATCCTGGCAAACGCGGCGGTCCAGACGACGGTCTTCGTCGGCCTGCCCGAGTGCCAGCTTCCACTGGCGCAGGCGGCGATCTATATCGCCTGCGCCCCCAAGAGCAACGCGAGCGC
>CAYXGR010000204.1:0-4342 GCA_964464525.1 uncultured Planctomycetaceae bacterium | reverse complement strand
GGGCATTGAGAAAAGGGGGCAACGCACGTGCTTTTCGCCGCGACTCGTGTTATCCTTTATATGAGGCTTCCGACGAGTCTCAGGCTATGAAATCGTTGCCCAGTAAGAAAATGCGAACAAACATGACGACCACCATCCAACTCGATCCCCAAACAGCCAAGGCCCTCGCAGAGCACACCGCCGCGCTCGGCCTCTCCGTCGAGGAATACCTCAAGAAACACTTCGCTGGAACAAATGGCCCCATCACTGTGGCCAACGCTGATCATTGGCTCGATGCGCTTTCCGAAGGCCTCCCTGAGCTTTCGCCACTACCCCATGACTTCTCGACCAGGGACATCTACACGGACCACGACTGATGCCAGTTTTTGTCGATAGTGGCATTCTACTCCGGGCCATGCATCGCACCGACCCCTTCTATCCCGCAGTCCGATCCGCCATTCGTCTGCTGGTCAGCCAACGAACACCGGTGTTCACCGGCCTTCAACAGTTCGCGGAGTTCTGGAACGTGACGACCCGCCCGCCGGGCGAACGTGGCGGATTCGATCTTCCACTCAACGAAGCAGCTCGAAGGCTTCATCGCATCGAACGCGGCGTCAAGGTGCTCACCGAAACACCGCTGACGCCTGAGATTTGGAAGACACTCGTGCAGGAACACGGCGTCCAGGGTGTGCAGGTTCACGATGCTCGCACCGCCGCGTTGATGCTCACACACTCGTTGACCGAGTTGCTCACGCTGAACAAGGCCGATTTTACCCGCTACGAGCCCAACGGCATCAAGTCGCTCACCCCCGCCGAGCTCGTCGCGTCGGTTCGATAGCGATTCACGCTTGATGGACTACATCTCGTAGGATACCCATTTGACAGTTCTTAGCCTTCTCCCCCATGAAATCCATTCGGCTGAACTCGGTCTTGCCGAGAATAGTTCACTTCGTCAGATATCGGCCTTGACATGCACTATTTATTTCTGTATATTCTGTATATACAGAAATTGGAGAAATCAGTTGAGCCAGCTAACACCGGTGATCGAAGGCTTCATCCTGCATTGGGGTGAGATGGGTACCAAGTGGGGCATCAACCGGACGGTAGCCCAGATCCATGCCCTACTCT
The DNA here is from genome assembly GCA_964464525.1 of uncultured Planctomycetaceae bacterium. Lineage (GTDB taxonomy): Bacteria > Planctomycetota > Phycisphaerae > UBA1845 > UTPLA1 > CAYXGR01. Next base: position 3,235 of record CAYXGR010000204.1, on the reverse strand, counting down.
ACCTATCCCCCGAGCCGCTCAACGCCGAGCAGATCGCCGAGACGCTGTCGGTGGCTCGATCCAATGTGAGCAACAGCCTCCGGGAGCTACAAAGCTGGGGCATCGTCAAAGTCGTTCATGTCATAGGCGAACGCCGTGACCACTATGAGTCCATGAAGGATGTGTGGGAAATGTTCCAGATCATCCTCGACGAGCGCAAGAAGCGAGAGACTGATCCGACACTGGCAACACTTCGAGAACTTACCGTCATTGCCAGGAAGTCCGGCGCGAAAGACGCATACACCTATGAACGACTGAAGGACATGCTGGGCTTCTTCGAGGCGATGACCACCTGGTACGTGCAGATGCGCAGGCTACCCACGGGAACGTTGATTAAATTCGTCAAGATGGGCGACAAGATCCGCAAGTTGTTGGGATTTGCGTCCTAAACGCGAGGGACGACTATGAAGCCACCAGAGGCGGTTCAGAATTCCAGCATTGCCCCACGTAAACCTGAACCAAGATCGCCCTTGAAGATTGTCATCCCGGGAGGCTCCGGGCAGGTTGGATCGGTTCTGGCGCATGCGTTTTGCACCGACGGCCATCATGTCAAAGTCTTGAGTCGGCATCCGGATACGCAAGAATCGACGGTCGAGTGGGATGGAAAGAACCTGGGACCTTGGGTGGACGAGATCGACGGAGCCGATGTTGTCATCAATCTCGCCGGATATACGGTCAATTGCCGTTATAACAAACGAAATCGCAACCGAATCATGCATTCGCGCATCGACTCCACCCGTGTGGTGGGCGAAGCGATTCGGAAATCCAGCCGACCGCCTCGTGTGTGGTTGCAGGCAAGCACGGCCACGATCTATGCCCACCGTTATGACGCCCCGAATGACGAACTGATGGGGCTTATCGGTGGGGGCGAGTCAAACGCGCCCGCAAGTTGGAGATTCAGCATCGACGTGGCCACCGCATGGGAACGCACACTGGACGCGGCAGTCCTGCCGAACACGCGCAAGGTCAAGCTTCGCTCCGCAATGGTGATGAGCCCTGACCGTGGCGGCATTTTCGACGTGTTGCTGGGTCTTGTTCGCCACGGTCTCGGTGGTCGGTCCGGTGATGGGCGCCAGTATGTGTCATGGGTGCATCGCGATGACTTCATCCGGGCTGTCTACTGGCTCGTTGAACATGAAGAAATCGAAGGAGTCGTCAATATCGCTTCACCCAATCCGCTGCCAAACGCGGACTTCATGTGTGCGATCCGAAACGCCTGGGGAATTCGCATCGGGTTACCGGCAACGGCATGGATGTTGAAGTTTGGAACATGGTTTCTACGAACCGAGTCCGAACTTATCCTCAAAAGTCGCCGTGTCGTCCCCGGATTGCTTGCTCGAGACGGTTTCGTTTTTCTCCATCCAACCTGGGCCGAGGCAGCACGCAGTCTCTGCAGTGAGTGGCGATCTCTTTATAAACCGGCCAAATAATCGATTTTTTCAGACGATTGACTTTATAAAATGACAGAAACAACGAAAACGACAGGCTCCGGAGGTCTGAGAGGTTGGCTACTTTTTGATGGTGGATGTCCGATGTGTATCGGGCTGGCCCGACGGTTTGGCTTCATTATACGCCACCGTCGATTCGATCTTGTGCCGCTACAAACTCAGTGGGTTCGCACTCACCTCGGCCTGGCTGAGGGGGAGCAACCAACAGAAATTATGGTGTTGTCGTCAGGGGGAACGGTGGTGGGTGGTGCCGATGCGGTGATATTCCTCGCCAGACACATCTGGTGGGCATTGCCTCTATGGGTTCTATCGAAAGTGCCAGGTGCCATGCATCTACTACGCGCGGCCTATCGGGCCATCGCGCATCATCGTCATCGATTCTGAGTCTGTTCAAAATCGCTGTGTTCGGGAATAACAAGGGAGGAATAATGATGGATAGCCATTAGTTTCTGTGACTATTCGGATTCGCACCGGTTGGAAACCGGTGCCACAGCGCGGCGGTGCCACTGGTGCCACAGTGCGGCTTGGATGGATGATCGGGAGCGGTCATGGTGTTCCGATCCCGCCCTTACTTCTTCTTTCCCTTCGCCGGCTTGGATCGCGCGTCTTCCTCTTCCGGCTCTTCGTAGGCGACCGCTCGGGGGCTGGTCATCGGCAGACGGTACATGGCTGCGAGCCAGACGACGCCGATGAGGAAGGTGAGGGTGCTGATGGCCTGGGAGATGGTGATGCCGCCGATATCGAGGGGGTTGTCCTGGCGGATGGATTCGAGAAAGACACGGGAGATCGAGTAGAGGATCAGGAACCAGCCGAAGACGACGCCGTGCCGCTTTCGATAATAGAACATGACCGACAGGAGCCAGGAGATGAGGAAGGCGTTGACGACGGCGTAAAGCTGGGACGGGTGGACGGGCTTGGAAGTGTACAGCGCGGAGAGGTCCGCGAGCTGTTGCGCCGTGAGACCGAACAGCGCGCATTGCCGCTCGACCTGGGCGATCTTGCCACGTTTGAACCGCAAGACCTGGTCCACCGCCTTCTCGCCCTTGGCTTTTTTCAATGCCTCGATCTTGCGGCGTGTCTCCCCGTTGTCCTTCAGGGCGAACTGGATGAAATCGCGCGGAAACGGCATGCTCTCGCCCGTCTCCAGGGTATAGATCAGCTCCTTCGGCAGCGTGAGCTGGCCGAACTTGTACTGCTGGTTCATCGCCGGGCTGCCGTAGGGAAAACTGACCGCCCAGGGGACCGCGGCCTCCTGAAGATGCGGCTCAGCATCGTTCACGCAGACGGCGCCCCAGCAGCAGCCATTCAGAAAGCAGCCGACCCGCGTGATGGCCAACCCCCATGCGAGCGATGGGATGAGGATATCGAAATACCAACGGATCGAGACCTTCGCGAAGAATTTCAGATAGACCAGAATCATGGGGATGCCGAGCAGCGGGCCTCCCCAAAACTCCAGACCGCCCGCGCGGATGTCGAAGACCGCGAAAAAGGGGTTGGGCTGATTGGCGAATCGCGTATCCCAGTAGTGCATCACGAACATCGCCCGGGCCCCGGCGACGCCGCAGATCAGGGCGATGAAGCCGGCGTTGAGGATGATGTCGGGATTGGCCCGCGAACGGAATGCCCGGCGGCAGGCCAGCCAGATGCCCGTGAGGAAGGCGATGCACATCATGACGCCGTAGCTCTTGATGTCGGCGAGCCAGTCTGGCAGGAATGGGAGGGTGAACAGCGTCGGTTGCATGGAAGGA
>CAYXGR010000203.1:4650-5827 GCA_964464525.1 uncultured Planctomycetaceae bacterium | reverse complement strand
CTGCTTGAAGCAGTGGCACACGTATGCCCGTTTCCAATCGGTCACAACACATCGCTAAACGAGATGCTGGCGAACCAGCGTTCGCACACGCCACGGCCACGGCATTCCATCTCCGGTTTGCTCCAACACCCGAGCGAATCCTCGTTTGACACGCCACTTTGAGTGCATCCATTGTCTTCCGACGCGATGACCTGCGCCAAAACCAATCTCATCCAGTGATCGGCGGGCCTGCTCGAACACGTGATCAAGCTCGGGGTGCCAGCCACACTCGTCGTATCGGCAGGGCGTGCCCAGCGGGTTCCATACCGTTTCATAGCGCTGTCGATTGGTGATGCCCATCGCGGTCCATCGCGCTTCTGGCCCACTGCCCCAGACGTAGTGCGGACAGCCGCACAGGGCTGCCAAATGGAGACCGCCGGTCGAGGCCCCGACGGCCAATCGAGCCCGCGACAATTGAACGACGGCCGTGTCGACACGCGGCTGATATATTTCGACCTTCAGCCCGCACGCACGAAGCCGCTCGGCCAGTTCGTCCCACCAGGATGACGCCTGGTTGCGATCCGGGGCGATCGACCGATGGCGTGGGACGAGCAGAATATCCGTCGTGATCCGGCTTTTGACTCGAAGATTCACGAAAACCTGATGCGTATGGGTCGTCGGCCAGATCGCGGATCGGAATTCCGGCATGAACAATCGTGCGGATGGGCTATTGATTCCCAACGGTTCGCACTGTTTCAGGACTTGCGTCTTGATGAGGGCGTTCAATTCCGTCGGATCGATCCGGTGACCGGCTGGATCGATGCGATGGTCCTCGTTGGCCTCGCCGGGCAGGGCCGACGGCGGTATGGGGCAGAAGATGATTGCACCGTCGCTGTGATCGTCCGCATACAAGGGACGCCGATCGGGGGTCGTACACACGAGGGTGCGGTCGAAACCGCCGTGGCGGGCCATCCATCGGACGCGTCCCTGCCAGTTCATCAGCTCCCAACCAAATTCGCCCGGATAGGGGGCGACGATGAGGGTGTGTTCCCGAGATGGGGAGCGTGCGGGATTTGGGATTTGAGTTTCGAGTTTCGAGTTTTCAGTTTTGAGCGATGTTGACGGTTGGGAAACATTGGCACACGGGCCATGGCCGCGCTTCGCTTGGCCATGCCACCCATCCTCTTGGCTATTCCAC
>CAYXGR010000203.1:1752-4550 GCA_964464525.1 uncultured Planctomycetaceae bacterium | reverse complement strand
ATCCATCAACGAAGTCCTCCTGAGAACGGGGCGCGTGCGTTGGCAGGCCAGGATTCAATCATCTTTTCGAAACCGATCTGGGGTCCGTTGGGAACGGGTCTGCGGCTGAGTTCGAAGGGATCGACACGGCCGACATTCATACGCCGACGCATGTCCAACGCGGCGCGGTGACCGGTGTCACGCGCGAGTCGCTTGCTCTCCGCGTTGTAATGGGGCCTCAACCCGAAGGGATAGGCCATCGCCCATGGAGTGCGACCGGTCAACTCCAATAGCTTCCGTTGGGCCGCCATGATTTCGCCCAGTTGTTGCCTGGGCGTGAGCGACGCGAGGACGGGATGGGTATGCGTGTGGTTTCCGAATGACACAAAGTTGGGATCGGCCGCCGCGATCTCTTCATCTTCGAGATAGGGGCGGTATTGGGCCGCCAATTCCGGGCCATTCGTGCCGGCGTCGCGGAGCACGGACTCGAGCACATCGAGCAGCGTCGCTCGATAGTTTCTCCGGACGAAAGTCGCCAGGGGTTCCGGATCGGCGGGGATCATCCACCCTGCGTCCTTCAGGGTGTTCCAGACCCGCGATTCGTGACCGGAGGCGATCAGCCAAGCGAGCTTGTGTTGCCACATCAGGTCACTATTTCCTATGACCGAGGTGACGGGGAAAATCGTCATGGGAATGCGCCGGCGAAAGAGAATCGGCAGGGCCACGCGGAGGGAGTCCGCGTATCCGTCGTCGAAGGTGAGAACCACGGTCCGGCGGGGTTGCTCCTCCTGTTCGAGCATGTGCACGAGTTCGTGCAGGCTGATGAGGTTGTAATGGGCCGCGAGGTAGTCGATTTGGTGCTCGAAGTCTGCGGGATGGTGGCGGAGTTGCGTCCCCGCCGTGAAGAGGGTTTCCTCGCGGGCGACGCTGTGCCAGGTAAGAATCGTGGTGCAGTGTTCGTTGTGGCGGCGGCGCATGCGGCGCACAAGCCGACCGGTCCACTTATCGAAATCCGTCCGAGTCAGCAGTGCGTTCATGGTGTCGCCCCCCCCGCCGACGTGGTTTCGTGTACCGCCTGATCCAGGCACGCCGCGAGTTGCCCCGCCTGATGATGCCGCGTCAACGGCTCCAGGGCCGACTGACTGCGCGACACGTTCACGGTCCCCTTCAGCCATTTTCGATAACAATCGGTCATTCCGCGTGCGATTGCTGCTACATCGTCGGGATCGCAGAGTGTTACTCCGTCGAAGGGGCGCAGCACATCGGCGGCGGCGCCATTGAGGGGAACGGCAGCGAGGATCGGCCGGCCACTACCGAGGCTTTCATATATTTTTGTGGTGGTATCGTTTTCACTACCCGGCACGTTGGGCAGAACGACGACGTTCAGATCGGCTTCGGCCAGGGCACGGGAGGCGGCCGCGTGCGAACACATGCCGAGAGAGCGTAGCGTATCGGCGTCGCCCGGATCATTCAGCAGGCCGGAATGGGGTCCCGATCGGCCGAGAAACTCAAATCGGGCATGCTCCCGACTTCCCGGCGTCTGGCGAAGAAACAGTCGGAAGGCCTCAATCAGCTTCGCCGGACTGCGTGTCTTGTAGAGCGATCCAGCGTAGATCAGGCGAAAATGCAAATGGGGCTTGGGCTGTGTTGTTTGTCTGTAATCCGCCGGATCGAAACCGTTTGAGATGGTGACGAACTTTTCACCTTCGCCCGTGGAATAGCGCGTCGCGAATCGGCGGCACATCGGATCGTTCACGCTGATGACGGCGGATGCGCGGGCGACGACGGCGGCTTCGGCCCAGCGCGTCATGCGCCGGCCCAGCTCGCTCCGCCACTGGCGCCAATGGATGTATTCCACCCACGGGTCGCGAAAGTCGGCCAGCCAGGGTCGTCGCAGCACGGAGCGAACTGCCAGTGCGACGACATGGTCGCTGAAGGGCATGCCGGATGAGAAGATCGCGTCGAACCGGTAACGATCGTGAAGCTTGAGGGCCAGTCGGAGGGCCGAACCCAATCGCCAGATCCCCCGATCGGGAAAAGACAGGCGGTCGTGAATTTTCTGGAATCGCCAGTTGAGCCCGGCCTCCCAACGTGCGGAGTCGAGGCCGAGCCATCCGGTCGACGGCGCCATGCGGATGGCGGCGGCTCGGCTGAAGTGGGTGGGCCAGTGGTCGAGCACCGGGCTCAATCGATGCACCGGCAGCCCCTCGGGCAGATCGAGCAGGCTTTCCTCATCGGTCGATCGACGCGCTTCCTGTGCGGTGGAGTTCTCTCGGCGCATGGCCCCGGTGATGACGACAGGCTTCCATCCATAATGCCCCAGGTATTTCACAAACTTTCGAACGCGGGTCGCGCCTACTGAGGCAACCGGAGGAAAGCGGCTTGCCAGGACGAGGACGGTGCGGGGTGCGCTCTTATTCCAGATTGGCGGAGATTCAGTCGGCGAAGGATGATCGGCAATAATTGCGCATTGGGCATCCGACAATACCCCCCTGTTCCAGATGTCGGTATCCGGCACAGTGCCGGCAATCTGGATGAGACCGCCGGGGGGTTGATGACTGGGCTTGGAAGCGGGGACTGCCATCGCTTCTCCAGGGCGCACCGACCGCATGGGCCGCGTGGCTCGCGGCATTACCAGACGGTCTCATAAGGTCTATCGATCGTGTTGGGGTTGGACTGAAGTGATAACCGGTGTGGAATTAGGGATTTGGGTTGCGTGGAATGGCTTGATATCCGTTTCCCCAACGATTTCAGCTGGCTGGGAAGGGTATTTGGGCGTCAACTCACACGCCATGCCCGCGCTGCGCTTGGGCATGCCA
>CAYXGR010000203.1:0-1652 GCA_964464525.1 uncultured Planctomycetaceae bacterium | reverse complement strand
TTCGATCGGCTCTCCGAGCACCACGCGTTCGTAGTGTTGCATCGCTTCCGACCAGTTGTATTGCGCGGCGACGAATCGGTGGCCCGCGTCTGCGACCTGTTGACACAGGCCATTGAGCCGGCACAGATCCACGACCTTCATCGCGAATCGAGATGGATCGTCGGCGGTGAGGACGGGTTGGCGCTGTCCAGGATGGAGACCGGCGGCGACCGCGGTGGTGGCCACAACCGGTCGCCGTGCCGCCATGGCCTCCAAGACCTTGTTTTGCAGCCCCCGGGCGATATGGAGGGGCACGACGATGACGCGGCAACGATTCAGGTAGGGCCTCACGTCGCGAACTTCACCGGTGATTTCGATGCCGGGAAGTTTCGCCAATTGACGGATGCGCCGTGCCGGTCTCCTTCCCACGATCAGCATCCTCGCGTTGGGACATTCTCGCAGCACCTTCGGCCAGACGTGCCGGACAAACCAACAGACTCCCTCGACGTTGGGTCGATAGTCCATCACGCCGAGGAATCCTACGATGGGGCCGCACTGTGAGGCGAGAAATGCCTGATCTCCGCTCAGCGTAACGCCGTTGGGAATGACGTGGAGGGTTTCGTTCCTGCCAGAAGGCTCGAGAAGCGCGCGTTCGCGTTCGGTAATCAGGAGGGTCGCATCGAATCTATTCAGACAGGTGTGCTCCCATGCGCGCAGGCGGCGACCTTCCCGGTGGCACAACGATGAGAGGGGAAAGCGCGAGGCCCGGGCGTAGTCGAACCACTTCTCGCTATCAACGTCGCACAGGTCCAACACGTGCCGCCGGGCGGGGACGGCGAGGGCCTGCCGTGCCATCATGGACGAGAACGCCACTACGGAGTCGAATCGGATCTGCCGGCCCCAATCTTCGAGACGTTTTGCGAGGAACGGGTGCGTGAAGGCGGCCTCCGTAAAGGGTCTGCCGCTCAGCCAGCCGGAGGCGGTTCTGGGAATCGCTGATAATCGGTTCCAGGGAACAACGATGGCGGATTGGCACCGGCGTTGCAAATCGTCGGTCCGTGCGACATCTTCGGGGGTATCGGCGAAGCAGGCACACCAGACGTCGTGGGAAGCCGCAAGCTGGGTGAGTTGATGGTACGTTCTAATCTTGTCGCCCTTGTCGGGGGGGAAGGGGAGGCGATTGGTGAGGAAGAGAATTTTTTTTGGGGGGTTCATCGTCATGTGTTTGCGATTGAGGCCATCGTGACTCCGAGCGGATTGAAGTCCGGTTAGTTCAGTATGACAGCGCTACGTTCCTCCTTGCCCCAACGGGGCAAAGGGCTGTAGCCACGGGTGGAGCAAAGCGGAACCCGTGGTCATCGTGATCTCCCTGAAGAGCACCGCCCCGGCAGGGGCGGCGGAGATCGAGGGTCGAGACGCCGACTTCCTCCGCCCCTCCGGGGCGGCATGATAGATAATGCAATATCGATTCAACGGGTTCCGCGTCGCGGGGCTGCGCCCGCGCGGCGCTCCACCCGTGGCCACAACCCGCGACCCCTTCGGGGCCGAACAGCCTTCGCTGTCAGGTGCTATGGAATTACTTGGCGCTGCCATATTAGAGAGCATCCAAAAAACCGTATCGCAGGTTTGAAACCTGCGACACGCACCGGTTGGAAACCGGTGCCACAGCGCCG
>CAYXGR010000202.1:0-5879 GCA_964464525.1 uncultured Planctomycetaceae bacterium | reverse complement strand
CTCCCTTACGGTCGCGGCTCTGATCAATGGGTGAGAAATGCGGGCTAGAGACGCTCCAAATAGAACAAGGCGCGAAGACGAGAGTCCTCGCGCCTTGATGTGTTTGCGTGAACGATGGGATTGTCCCAGTCAGTCGCCCTTCTTCTTCATACCACCAGCGGGTGCGGCAGGCGCTTCCTCCTCGACTTCTTCGGGAGTCTCAACCTCACCGGGCGTGAAGAAACCCATGTTGACGGTGACATTCTGCTTCTCCGCCTGACCGTTTCCACAGGCCGGGCAGATGATGCCGTTTCCCGCCCGCAACATTTTTCGCGCTTCGTCAATGGACAGTTGGAATGTCTCGTTGCAGCTTGAGCAGACGTAGTCCTCCACCTGTGCACCGATGGCTACGTCGGACCCGGTCTCTTCCTGCGTCTTCCACATGTAGATGCTGGTACCGATCAGGGCGATCAGGACGGCGCTCATTCCGATTTTTTTACCCATGCGAAGGCCTCACAATAGTGTTGTTCCCGTTATCTCGTTGGCCGGGGTTGTCCCTGGTAACATTCCTTGAGACGGAATCTTAATCCACGTAGAAGGCATCGGGCTGACAGTCCATTCGGCCCCACGAGCCGCGGACGTCCTTGCCCCCATACTGCCCCATGTGACGATAAAACGTGCCATTGCCCATGTCCTTGAAGTTGGCGTGGCCGTCGGCATAACCGAGATTAAAGAAGCTCAGCTTCTTGTGGTAGGAGGTCAATTCGCCGTGCGTGGCGAAGCCCCAGACGTCATTGGTCCAGAGGGTCTGAAACGCACGACACTCCATGAAGCCGACAGTCGAGCCGGTGTCGGGGATGCGTGTGACGGGGCGGCCGTAGATGCCCGCAATGTCGCCGTCCGTATACGTGAGGTTGTTCATCCGAAAGGCCGTGCCGTTGGCGGTGTAGTAGGATCGTTCCGTCTCGGTCGGAATATCGGGGAAGCCCGGCCAGTTCTGCCAGCCGAATTCATCTCCCGGGCACTGATACACCTGAAAGACGCCTCGGTCGCCGGGCGCGGAACCCTTATCCATGAGATCGTTTGAGGAATACAGTATGCGGTTGAAGGGACGAGTGTTGGGACCGAAGTCATCACCCCAGTTGACGAAAGCGGAGATGCCGGGGCCGCCGCCGTACTCGGCGTAGCCCTCGCCGCCGTATTGGTCGAACGCGGGATGGATGGGTCCGAAGATCGATTTTGGATCGTCATGGGCATATTCGAGTGCGGTTTGAACCAGAACCCGAAGATTGGACTGGCACTTGACCTTGGCCCCCTCGGCCTTGGCCGCGGACAGGGCCGGCAGGAGGATGCTGATCAGAACCGCAATGATGGAGATGACCACCAGCAATTCTATCAGAGTAAATGCACGCGAGGAACGTTGAGTTGATGACATCGAGGAACACTCCTTAACTTCCAGAACGGTCAATCGTGACCGCAAACATCGGTTGATAGCCAATCGCACGGGTGCCTCATCCTTCCCAAATCCGGGGAGCATCGGCATACCGCCGGTGTTGGGGAGCATCGGCGTCTCGCCGGTGCGAAAAGGACTTTCCCAACAACCCACCGACACCGGTGCCCCATCCTTTCTCAAAAGAAAGGGTGGGGAACAAGCGGTGCTTTTGCCGGCTTCAGCCGGCAGTTTTTTTGTTTGCCACCGACTTCAGTCGGTGGTGGACGCCATTCACATTGACGCCTCAGCCGGCTTCAGCCGGGCTTTCATGGTTCGATTCCGGCGAGTGGAGGGATCCGTTTGGACCGACCAATCATCGGAGGCCAACCTGACAGTTCATGGATGCCAAATCAGCGGGTTCGCGGAAGTCTCCACCCGTTCTCGTTTCCACAATGCTAACCAAATGAAGTCGGAGTCCTATTCCCGCGGTAGGTATGACAACCCGCGTATTATACGCATTTTTCTCCCGAAATGGAACACAGCCCGGCGTTCGCGAAGCGCCACCCCGGTGTATCCCAGCCAACCCGACCTGCACGAGAGGGCGTCTGCCCCCGTTCCGATCAAATCTCTCCCACAATACTTAAGGCGACATCCAGCTTCAGAAGTTACGGGACTATGAGAAAAAAAATGGTTTTATTGGGTGGTGTGTCAAAAACGCAACACTTGGTTCATGGTTTCTCCCCGTACTTCCGGTCAATCAAACGCCGTGAGACCCACCGACCTGCGGACCAGAATCCAGGATTCACCCAAAAAGAGGACCGATAAAATCCTCGATTCCACGTGCCACACAATTGATGCGGACATTGACATAACTATCTGCAAACAAACAAATTAAAACCTTCTCCGCCACACCATGGCCGGACAATGCGGACACATTCGAAAATCCGGCCAGGCATCTGTGCAAGATAGATTGGAATCCAAAAACAATACATCGAATGAATCGTTATGAGCCAAGCCACCAGACCAGCACAACGGCTCCAAGGATCACTCGGTAGATCGCAAACGGTTGAAGCGATCGCCTTCGGATGTAACGCATAAAGCCCGCGATAACACCCCAGGCGACGAAGAACGAGACGAAAAAGCCAATGGCCAGAACCGCAACATGGTCGGCGGAGAGCAGGCTGGAATCCTTCATGAGCCGAAAAACGCCCGCGCCGCAAATCGTCGGGATCGCCAGATAAAAGGAGAACTCCACGGCGGTGGGGGTCGGAAGGCCGACGAGCATCCCGCCCATGATCGTCGCCATCGCCCGGCTCGTGCCCGGAATGATCGAAACGCACTGTGCAAGACCAATCAGGAAGGCGTGTCGGAGCGTGACTTCCTCGATCACCGGGCCGGTCGCATTCCGCCGGCTGCGTTCGATGGCGACCATCACGCCGGCGCCGAGAATAAGGGCCACGGCGATAGGGACGGGTTTTTCCAGGTGGATCTCGGCCAGATCGTTCAGCGGAATACCAATCGCCGCAGCGGGCAGAACACCGACGAACAGCTTGACCATCAGGTGGTTGTGCAGACCGTTCGCCGGACAAGTGAACGTCTGTCGCCACAATTGCCGCCGAAAATGGACCGCGACGGCCAGAATAGCCCCGATTTGGATGAAATACAGGAACGCGGGCCAGGGTGGGATGGCCTTGTCGATGCCGAGCGGGGGCATCGCCAGGATCATATGACCGGTGCTGGAAACGGGAAGGAACTCAGTCAGCCCCTCGATGATGCCGAGGATCACGGCCCGGAGTGCGTCACTCACGCGACTGCTCCGAAAGGGCCTCGCGGGAAGCAACCAGATAGGCGCCAACGCTCGCCGCGGTAAAGGCGACCATGAGCCAGATCAGGTAGGGGCGGCCTTCTCGAATGATCTCCACATCTCTCAAGCGGCCGACGCTGGCGATGATCCAGCCAACGGTGATGGATTGGAGGACCATCTTGATCTTCCCCCACCAATTGGCGGCATAGGCCTTCCCCTGCGACTCGCTGAAGCCCCGGAGACCGGAGACGAGCAGCTCCCGTGCGACGATGACGACGACCATCCAGGCGGCGAGACCGGTCGCATTGACGCCGGCGGCATCCCGAAAACCCCGCCCCAGGAGCAGCACGAAGGCACCGATGACGAGAATCTTGTCGGCGAAGGGATCGAGGATCCGGCCAAATGCGGTGATCTGGTTCTGCTTCCGGGCCAGATAGCCGTCCAGCCAGTCCGAGCCGGCGGCGACGATGAAGAGGATAAAGGCGGTATCCAGCATCCAGAGGTGCCGGTCACGGTCCGCCAGCCGAAACGAAGCGAGCAGGAACAGGAAAACGATCGCGATGAAGAATCGGCCAATCGTGATCTGGTTGGGCAGATTGATCCGCATGAGAGGCGCTCGCTCCCCCGTCGCCGACGCGATCGGCCGGCCGGTGTGTCTCGAATGGGCGCACCAGGATTCGAACCTGGGAAGGCGATGCCAACGGGTTTACAGCCCGTCCCCTTTGGCCACTTGGGTACACGCCCCTGCTATGAGAGCGTCCAAAAAAAAACCTGTGGCACCGGTTTCCAACCGGTGCGTACCGCATATTTCGATACTGCGGCTAGGATTTTGGAATGCACGCTAATTTGAACTGGTCAGGATAAGCAAGGATCGGCCGAAGTTCAAGCGGCCGGGGGGATTTCAGATTTCGGATTTTGGATTGTGGAATGGCGGTGAGCGGGGGATGATGCCGTTTCACCGTGACCCGCCGCACCGGGACCGGCTCCCTCAAAGGAGATCAGGATGCGAATCGTCATCCTCCTGCCATGTTGTCTGATGGGGATAATGACCGCGTGCAACCGGAAGGTGGAATCCTCCGGGTCGCCGGTCGTGCGGTCGGATACTCCGACATCGGCGCCGGCAGGCGAACAACCGGAACTCAACTCACTACTGGGGCGACCTTTGTATGCCCGCCCACCGGGTGGGAACCACGCGGAACGGGAGTCAGCGCTGATCCGGGTACTGAGCGAGGCGGCAGCCGCGCCGGACGATCTGCCGAAATCCGTCTGGCCCGGTCGGCATCTGGGCTATCTGTGGCGGATGCACGAGGCGATCGATTATTACACGAAGCAAATCGCAGAGCATCCGGAATACGCGCCGTTCTATCGCCATCGAGGCCATCGCTATATCAGCATTCGACAATTCGACAAGGCCATCACCGATCTCGAACGGGCGGCCGAGCTGATCCGCGACATGCCCGACGAAATCGAGCCGGACGGAATGCCCAATGCGCGGAACATTCCGCTGACGACGACGGCGTTTAATGTCTGGTATCACCTGGGTTTGGCGCGCTATTGCAAAGGGGATTTCGAGGGAGCGCTGCGGGCCTATCGGGAGACGATGAAGTTCTCACAACGGCACGACGACAACCTCGTGGCGACGACGTACTGGATGTACATGACCCTGCGGCGATTGGGGCGGGAGAAGGCGGCGGCGGCGCTGCTGGAGCCGATCCGACCGGACATGACGATCATCGAGAACGAGGCCTATCACGAATGCCTGCTGATGTACAAGGGATTCTTGAAGCCGGAAGTGGTGCTGGATCCGGAGGCGCCGGGCGACATGGCGTTTGTGACGTTGGGTTACGGCGTTGGGAACTGGTATTTTTTCAACGGTGAACGGGAAAAGGCGGAAGAGATTTTCCGGCGCGTGGTGGCGACGGAGCATTGGCCGGCGTTTGGGTTCATCGCGGCGGAGGTGGATTTGGCGCGTATGTAGGAAATCTCGAATGTGTCCGTATTGTCCGGTCATGTTGTGGTGAAGAATGTTTTAATTTGTTTGTTTGCAGATAGTTATGTCAATGTCCGCATGGATTGTGGGGCACTTGGAATCGAGGATTTTATCGGTCCGGGAAACCATGGGATTCTGCACCCGGAAGTAAGGGTTTTTACAATGTCGAGGCGGGTTAAGACGGACGCAGTATCGGACCTTCGTTCTCTGCGGTTTGAAACGATCGATGATGTTCAGGCGGAAGTGGATCGGATCGTCGCGGCGGCCGGCACATTGCGGCAGAGCGGCAACTGGACGGCCGGTCAGGCCTTCGGCCACCTGGCGGCCTGGATCAACTATTCGTATGACGGCTATCCCTTCAAGACACCGTGGTTCATCCGGATGATTCTGAAATTGCGGGTGAAGCACTATCTTCGCAAAGGCCTGTCGGCGGGGGTGCGCATTCCGGGGGTCGCCGCGGGAACCTACGCCACGGAGGATCTGAGCATCGAGGAGGGTGCGGATCAGTTGCGCCGTGCCCTGACGAGGCTCAAGAGCGATGAGCCGGCACGGTACGACAGCCCGGCCTTCGGCAAGCTGACGGACGAGGATCGGATCGCCCTGAACCTGCGGCACGCCGAGTTGCACCTGGGGTTTCTGCATCCGTGAGAACACGTGGTGGGCGGTACCCGGCC
>CAYXGR010000201.1:0-5901 GCA_964464525.1 uncultured Planctomycetaceae bacterium | reverse complement strand
CCCACCGCTCCCTTACGGTCGCGGCTCTGATCAATGGGTGAGAAATGCGGGCTAGGGTTTTACATTCCCCGCCTTACGCAGCACTTCCTCCAGCCCCTCCATTCGCCGCCGGGTCTCCGCGTCGTCCGGTCGCAGTTTCAGGATGCGCTGATAGACCTTGATCGCCTCCTGCAATCGCCCCAGCGCCGCCAGGGCGTTTGCCCGGCCGTCGAGCGCGCCGAAATGATCGGGCGCCAGCTTCAACGCCCGGTCATATTCCGTGAGCGCCGGAGCCGCCTTGCGTAGCGCGTAGTAGGCATTCCCCAGGATCAGATGGGCCTGAAAGTGGTTGGGATCCAGTGTCAGGCATTCCCCCAGCACCGCGACCGCCTCCTCGTAGCGTTTCAGCTTCTGCAGCGTCATACCCAGGTTGAACCGCAGGTTTGCATTCTTCGCATCGCCCGCGATCGCCCGCTTGAAGTGCTCGACCGCCCCCTCCGGCTCGCCCAGTTGAATCAGCGCCGCGCCCCAGTTGTTGTGGGCGCCGGAATGGTTCGGCTCGATCGCCACGATCTGCCGAAGCTGCTCGACCGCCTCGCGATGACGGCCCGCCTCCGAGAGCGCCAGGCCGAAGTTGTACCGGGTGTTGATGTCGTCGGGATAGCGATCCAGCACGGCGCGAAAGTAGGGAATCGATCGCTGGTTTTCGCCCAGGGCCGAATAGCAGTCCATCAGCCCGACGATCGCCCCCATGTGTTTGCCGTCTATTTTCAGGATCTTCTGAAACTTGGCGATCGCCTCGTAGATCTCCCCCTTCTGCCGCAGGGCCTTGCCCAAGACGTGCAGAAACCCCGGGTGCAGATCTTCCGGGAACAGCCCGATTGCCTCGACGCACACCTGGATAGACTCGTCGTAGTCTTTGTTCTGAAAGGCGAAGCTCGCCCGCTGCATCCACGACCCCGAGGCCTTCTGCTTGGCAGAGTCGCGGACGACCGGGGCGAGCAGGTTTTCGACCGGGGCGAATGTGTCCGTCAAGACCATACGGTCGGATCGCTTACCAAGCTCGTCCAGTTCCGCGTCCTTCAGCGAGAAGATTTTGCAATCCGGGTGGTATTCGCGGCCGAGATCGCTCCGGTCAAACGGCTGGTTCGTGCCGACGATGACGAACGTGTTGCGGCTCTTGCGGTATTTCTCCAGCGGCTCGCCCGACTCGGTCGACATCGGCAGGCCCTCCACGAAGACGTGGACGTGGGGGAAGATCTCCTTCATCGTGTTGACCAGCGAGCCGAGGAAGAGACCGGGATCGAAGATGTCGATCATGTTCATCATGTAGGCGCCATCCGGCCGGATCAGCGAGTGGATGTGGGTCATGAACTCCTGCGTGGTGAGCTGGAACGGCACGTTGTAGTCGGTGACCGCGTCGCAATAGATGAAATCGTAGGGGGGTGGATCGCCCGCCTCCCGCTCGCGGATGAGCCGGTCGATAAAGACGCGGCCGTCTTCGTGGTGGTAGCCGATGTCCGTGTCCCTCGGCAGCCCGAAGGCGGCGAAGGATGCCTCGGTCACCGCCGGGTCGATCTCCACCACGTCGGTCCGGCTAGCCGGCCAGTGGCGGTCCATGTAATCGGGATAGACGTAGCCGCCGCCGCCGATCGTCAGGCTGTCGATGTGCTGGCTGTCGGGCCGGAGGCGCTTGCTGATCGCCAGGTAGACCTTTTCGTATTCGTATTGAAACTTGTCCGGGTGGTCCATGTCCTTCTGGCTGTGGAGGAGTGTGTCCAGCGTCATGCCCCGGATGTCCGGCTCCTCGCTGATCCGATAGACCTCGACCGTGGAATATTGGCTCTCGCGGAAGTAGAGGACCGTGTCCAGTCGTGGCTCCCGCAGAGAGAGGGCCTCGCCCCAGCTTCGGGCCTGCTGCCACTCGTAGGGGGCTGTGGCCAGGATGCCGAGGAGCATCAGACCGGCCGCACAGGTCCAGGTCTTCCACGTATCTCGCCAGTAGAATACGCCCATGATCGCCAATACGACGGCGACGGCCCAGACGACGCCGACCGTGCCGAGGGCCGCGATGAGGTAAAAGCCCGCCAGGAATGTGCCCGCGATGCTGCCGACGACGCCCCAGGCGTAGATGTCGCCGATGGTCCGGCCCGTCCCCCGGCCGAGGTCGAGGGCCATCTTGGCCACGATCGGGCCGATCATCCCCAGTACCGCGGTCGGCAGGAAGAAGACGCAGGCCACGTGGGACGCGACGCGGACCGGCCAGGTTCGCATCCACAGGAAGCTCCAGTCTGCGACGAGGTGGTCGAGCAGGCTGATGATCGCGGACATGCCCGCGGCGAACATGAACATCTTGGCCAGCGTCCGCCGCGACGAGTATCGATCTGCCAGGAGGCCGCCGAGGTAGTTCCCCACGGCGATCCCCGCCAGCACGATCCCGATCACCGCCGTCCAGACATAGACCGACGCCCCCAGGTGCTTGGAGATGATCCGCCCCGCCGCCAGCTCGATGACCATGATGCAGCCGCTGGAGACGAAGACCGTGGCATTGGGAATGATCCACGCCAACGGAGAGGCCCTATTCACCGCCACCCCAGCCGTATTCTCACGAGATAAACTCATCAAATTCGTTCCTCAGCCTCAATCGTCAAGTGTGCCACTGCTTCAAGCAGTGTGAATCTCGAACCTCGTCACCGGTTGAACAAAGCATTCTAATCGACCACCTCCGCCCCGACAGCCGAATTTCGCCTGAAAATCAACCTCCAAGCCGATATAATCTCTATCGGATGGGGCCTTTCCGCTTCTTCGCCGTTCGGAGCTGTCGAGATCATGACACGCACAGGCATGGGATTGGCGATCTTCTCGATCATCATGCTCTACCCGCATTCCCCCGCGTACGCCCAAATCGATCACCGCGTTCAACACCGGGCCGACGGCCGCGCCCTCGACAAAAACCCTCAGGTCGGCTCCGGCGGCTACAACCGCCCCCGATCCTCCAGCTTCGATGGCGGTCTCGGTGCCCGTTCCATCATCACTGGAAATATCACCGGACTCGGTCGCTTCCACCAGGATAGCCCCATCATCCAGAGCAACCAATTCCGCGTCGGGCTACCTTCCGCCGGTCTCTCCGGCTTCACCGCCAACAGCGTTGGGTTACAACAGGTCATCTCCGGCCGCGCATTTCGACCGACCTATTATCTCGGCACCCAGGAGACCATCCCCGATGCCGGCTTTCTCCGCAGCGGTCTCAATCGCCCCGGCTCCTCGCTCCTGATTACCCCGCTGACGCGCACGCCCGGGCCGCTCGGTCGTATGCCCACCAGACGGCAATCCATCTTTCCCGATCCGATCGACCGTCGGCTGGATGTGAATCCTACGAATCTCTCCCCCGGCTTCACCACCACCCAAATCAAACCCGCTTCATCGTCAACCTTCGATCGACGACCCCAATCCCCATTCAAACAGGCCGCCGGCTCGTCCATCTTCGGGATTCCCGATCCGACCGCTCCGGCCATTCCCGGTCTCGCCGATTCGGGTATTGAACCCTGGATGAGCAATCGGCGCGTCACCGATCCTCGCTCCCGATTCACGATTCCCGATAAGGGGTCGGGACAAGACGCCCGTGGGCAGCCGTCACCACTCGATCGCCCCTCATCCTCCGAGTTGGCTGGCCCCCGGGCCTACCGACAAGCCGGAACCGAGAAACCCACTCCCAAGCCAGCCGCCGCATTGCCCACCCCCGGCCTGCGGGAGCCAATCACCCCCCGATTGGGTGAGGATCGATTTTCCGATCTGTTCCAGGCGGTCGCCGAGGCTCAGCGGCGTGGCAATCGCAGCCTGGGGTTCCTGGGAAGAAAACCGGATGCAACCGGCCGCGTCGATCGGTCGCGCCGTTCTTCGCGGGATGGCAATCAACGGGTCGCCGACCTCGCGGCGACCGTGCGTTGGTCGGATCATCTCCTTCGCGATCCGCTCAAGAGCTTCGTGGGTAGAAATCAGAACCGGCTGAATCAGTTCCTCGCCGACGCGGAGTCAGCCCTCCACGCCGGTCGCTATTACGAGGCCGATCGCCAGTATCAACTCGCTCTGACGATCGACCCGTCCAACCCCCTGCCCATGCTCGGCCGGGGCCATTCTCTCATCGCCGCGGGCGACTATATCTCCGCGGCACTCTGGATCGAACGCGGCATCCGGCGGTTCCCCCAGATCACCGCCTTCCGGCTCGATCTACCCTCCATCGTCGGCAGACATGACGTCTTCGACATCCGCCGCGCCGACCTGGAGAAACGCCTGACCATCGGCGAACACCATCGGCTCCGCTTCCTGTTGGGCTATATCGAGCTCTACTCCGACCTGGAGGCACAGGCGCTTCGCGACCTCGAACGCGCCGCAAAGCAGGCGCCACCGAACAGCATCATCGCGATGTTTCCCGATCTTGTACTCGGTCGCCGCGAACTGCCACCGCTCCCGGAAGACATCCCGCGCGGGAACTGATTCGCCACACGTGTCAATACTGGGGGTGCATGGGTGGGGGCATCGCCCCATCTAATGATCCCGCGTCACATGTCAATGAAAGGAACCGCCATCATCGGGTGTCAATCCTTCCAGACGGATTATTCCCCCTGATCGTTACAGACGGAATACGAATCCATTCGAAATTATGACTGATTGAGAATTGCAAAAAAGAAAGCACCGGGTGCCACATGGGCAATCCCGGTGCTTTCCGGAGGGGAAAGAAGCCAATTCTATATCGCCCACTCGGACGTCCTGCGATCCTCCAGTATGAATTCCAACATCCGATGTCTCAAGATATTGTAGGCCCTGATCAAGCCTATATCCAGATTATCGGCGATTTCTCACGAACGCTATAACCGATTTCCCTGCCATCCGTCCAGTCATTATTCCGACGTGGGGCGTTGTAATACCACCCACTCGAAATATCAAGGATAAAATCCTCTTATTATCTTCATTGTTTTTGTCAACTCCACCAGTACTTTGGATTGGAAACTCCCACATCTCATACCGGAATGGGGCTCCTCCTCTACCCTGATAAACTCAATCGGGCCGGTTATTAGTCCATCCAACCCCTAATACGGCGGTTCAAAGGCCCATTTGGACAGTCAATCCGGGTCTGGATCTGGTGTTTGATCCCATGAAACCGGAAAACATGGCCTGCGGGGCACGATATGGCCCTTTTCATCAGTTGACAGCCCCGCCGGATCACATAAACTCACATCCTCTTACCGTCCGAAAGGCCGTTGGGTGCATCGATCCAACCACCCAACCGCCCCTACAAGACCCTGTACGGTCGGGGCACGGGGTGGGTTCGCCCGAATCCGGCCATCGAATATGGCGGTATCCGCCTCGGATGGTGATAAACAGGATGAGACCCCGTAGCTCAATTGGATAGAGCGCAGCCCTGCGGAGGCTGAGGTTGGTGGTTCGAATCCACTCGGGGTCGGTTTTCAAGACATACTTGCGTGTGCCACTGCTTCAAGCAGTGCGACCCGCGGTACTGGTTTCCTACCGGGTCAGAACCCAAGGTCGGGCGCCTATCTTTCAAATCCTGGCCAAATCTGGAAGACGAGGTATGTCCAATCCCCTATCTCATTCACCCGGTCAAATCTGTTTTTGTTGTCGTTGATATTTTGACTATACGATTTTTTGACGTTTCCCCGTACGGGGTGCCACCGGGAAGCTCCGCTTTCCGGTGCCGATTCCCCGTGCAACCCCATATAATCCTTTGATCTTGCTCTACACCGCCCCTCGGGTGCATGACAGATAGGGCGAGCCAATCGGATCCACTCTCGCCGGGATCGAATCATGAAAGCCCGGCTGAAGCCGGCTGAGGGGAATTGTAAAAATGGCGTCCACCACCGACTGAAGTCGGTGGCAAACAAAAAACTACCCGGCTGAAGCCGG
>CAYXGR010000200.1:0-5941 GCA_964464525.1 uncultured Planctomycetaceae bacterium | reverse complement strand
GTGGCTCTGAATCAATTATCTTGTGAGAAAAGGGGGTTAGAGGAAGTTCTCAGGAGGGCTGCATTCAGGAAGCTGTCGGCGCACAGCCATTCCTTACCTCTTTCTCTCCTGTTTCAGCGTACTTTCTCGTCCATCACCCAGAACAGCCTGATCGCGTGCTCGAATGTGTCTGTTTTGTCCGGTCAATTCGAGGTTATAAGTCTCAGGAAACTGTACAAGTATGTAATTTGCAAAGAGTTAGGAGTGTGGCCGGTTGAAGTGGGGGGGCATTTGTTGATGGGGGTTTTATCGGACCCTCTGGATGGGTGAATCGCCTGGATTTCAAAACGGCACCCCAGGGCTATTCGGACTCCCCCATCTGTCCAATCGAGATGATATGGGAAGCGATCGATGTTGATTCGTCCGGTGATTATTGTGGGACGCTTAAAGGTGTGATCCGGCATATTTTCCCATTCTCACCCTTGAACCCTCTCCAGTCATCGAAAATCATATTCTTGTTCAAATTCATATTGTCAGACTCGTCCCATAACTTTTCATTTTGGAATGCCTGAATCGATTCGTGTTGCATTCACACGTCTTTTTTCTGCACGAATTCAACTTGTATGAATATCGTGGCGGCCGCAAAGCCCGTGTGTGCCGATAACTGATTATCAGCATTGTTAAGCGGGCAGCCGTACTTCTGGGACGTATCGCGGAGAATAATGGATTATCGATATCAATACTGTTTGCCAAGTGCCGTGATGTTTCTTATGTTGTTAGTGGCTTTCGTCGATTCCAGTGCTGATAGCAAGGCGAAGGCCAACCGGACCGAGGCACGGCTTCGGCTCGAAGACTCGCCAGCCCTTTGGAGCGCATCGGCGAGTGGGTCAGACATCCCTTGCGACAATCAGGATCGGATCCGTCATATGCGCGCCGAGGGTGCGTCATGATCCGCATCTTGTCTATTCATTAGGGAGTCGGCGGGCAGGAGACCGTCGATCTGTTGGGTCTCTCCACGGTGGGTGAGACCGGGTATCGGGGGGCTTCGTCATCGGCACGATGCCGGTTTTCGGAGTCAGGCAGAGTTTCGACAGGGTCGAGAATCTGCCGGTTAAAGGAGCAAACTTATGAAGGGTATTGTGAAACGGATCAAGTCGTTCATCAGAGATGAAGAGGGCGCGACCGCGACCGAGTATGCGGTCATGCTGGCCCTGATTATCGTGATTTCACTCGCCGCGATCAGCGCGCTGGGTGACAAGGTTTCGGATGTCTTTGTCGACATCGAGAGTCAGATGCCGTAACGCTTGCGGCGTTTGTACCGCCAGGGATGGATTCTTTGGCGCCTGGCCAGGATGGCCTGATCGATTCTGTAGCAAAACCAAACGCGGGCAGGCGGGAGCCTCAAGCTCCCGCCTGCCAGGTGTTTGGCCATCCGAGGACAGACACGCAGCCGAGATCGCGATCACCAAGCCCGGCAGAAGCCGGCTGAATGGAATTGTGAACGGCTCCTTACCACCGACTGAAGTCGGTGGCAAACGAAAAACTGCCTGGTGGAAAACCGGCAGTGAATCTACCGAATCCGTCATGGACTCACCCATGGCCGTGCATCGTCTCTGAATTGTGGTGTTGCTATGCCTCAGATTCTTTACTGGCAAATGATGTTCGCGGTACTTGTTCCGGCCACGCTCTATGCGAGCTGGAATGACTACCGCCACCATCGGGTGCCGAACGGGCTCAATGCCGTGATTGTCTTTTTCGGACTGGGTTCTCAATGGTTCTGTAACGGACTTGCGGGCCTTCAGGCAGGTCTGGCCGGCATACTGGTGGGTTTTGGCATGTTGATCGTCTTGTGGGCGATGAAAGGCATGGGCGCGGGCGATGTTAAATTCATGGCGTCGATCGGGGCATGGCTTGGACCCCAGTTGACTTTCTACGCCGTGATCGTCGGCGGCCTGATCGGAGGCGTGTTGGCTTTGGCCATGATTCTTCGACGACGGCAATGGCGAGAGGCGTCGGCGAATATGGGGCTGCTGCTGACCAAAATCGGTTCGTTCAGGACGGCGTTCAGTGACTTCGGATCGGCTCGATCGATCAGCCTCTCCGGTTCGATGATGCCCTACGCGATCCCTCTGACGCTCGGAACCATGTTCGTGCTGGTCTCCAATTATACCGGATGGTGGGAAGTGCTATGAAACTGAGACGAAAGAATTATCGCACGCGTCGAGGTACGGCGGTCGTAGAGACAGCGGTTGTGGCCCCGGTCCTCATCCTGGGTATGCTCGGGATGATGGAGGTAGGCTGGGCCTTCATGATTCGCCAGACCGTGACCATGGCCTCTCGCGAGGGTGCCCGTGCGGCAGCGCTGCCTGGCGGAACCATGAACGATGTCAATACGGCCGTGGATGCGGGCATGGGCGCAGCCAGCCTGAGCGGCTACACCACGACCAGTAATCTGAATTCGCTGGGACCGACCGATCTCAATGTTTGGGTCAATGTCAGCATTCCGCTGAACCGTGTTGCGTTTACCGGGAATCTGTTGGGTGGCGGTTCGTTCAACATTGTCTCGAAGACCACGATGCGCCGGGAGGGGATCGACACCGGCCCATAATCGTTTCTGGAGGGGGGCCTGGCGGCCAGTGCTCCCGTAAAAGTAGAAAGCTGAGGGAACCCGAGATGAAAGCCAAAACAATCTTACCACTGGTGATCGGCCTGGGGGTCGGTTTCTTCGCGATCAAGTTGGGCATCGACATGGTGAAGCGTGCCAAGGGTTCGCCCACCGAGCTCAGCGGCGTCTTCGTCAGTGCCAAGACGATCGAGGTGTCTTCCGAGATCAAGCCCAATATGCTGGTCGTCAAGGAAGTGCCGACGAATCTTGTGCCCTCCGACAGCTTCGTCAACAAAGAGAAGCTGATCGGTCGTATCACGAAGATGCCCATCGCCGCCGGCGTGCCAATCACCAAGGGCATGCTGTCGCCCCCCGGTTCGATACCGGGTCTCAGCTCGCAGATTCCACCGGGGCATCGCGCCGTCAGCGTGAAGGTCAACGAGGAATCGGCCGTTGCCGGTTTCATCACGCCCGGGAGCCGGGTGGATGTCTCCTCGGTCTTCGGTGGTCAAAACGCCAAAAGCCGATTGATCCTCTCGGATGTCCAGGTTGGCGCGGTCGGGCAATCGCTGAGCCAGACCGGTCCAGACGGAAAGACCGTCAAGATGGCGAAGTCGGTGACGCTGTTTCTCCGGCCGGCGGATGTCCAGACTTTGAACGCGGCCATCGGCTCCGGACGAGGGCGGCTTCGCCTGGCGTTGCGTGGTCACACGCAGGATCCGGGTGATTCTCTTCTGAACCGTTTTCTGAGCAAGGCGAAAGATATTGAACAGCCGGCGAAGTCCAAAGATCCGGATCCGACTCCGGTGGCTGTGCAGGTAGAGCCGGTTGCGAGCTTCCACATGGTGGAACTGCGTAGCGGTCAGGAAGAATGGCGTCTGGTATTTGATGAACAAGGCGGTGTTCGCCGTTTGTCGTCGGATGATCCTCTGCCTCAGGAATTGAGCTCGAACGATTTCAGGGCTCCGCCGGCGGGCGGAGGCGACGGTCTGTAACGGATCGGTCATTAAGACTCACGCCGCCGGAAGGATGCCGGCGGCGGGTCAGAGGCTCGGCGCCTTGGCTACAGGTCTCGCATGAGACAACAAGAAACAGGGAGGTAGTCCAGTGATACGGTCCAAGGATGGGCATGTGTGCGTCCAGAACGGCGGGGGGGGCACACGACGGACTTATTCTGTCTTGCCGCAATCAAAATCTCTGGTGGGGTTACAAATCGCTATGTTACTATTACTCTCGCTCTTATCATTTAATGTGACGGCTTCACCCGCGGCACTGCCCGTTCCGATTGGGCCGATGGTGGGCGTATTGGCCAACGGTGGAACGCTGCTCTGGGACGATCCGGATTGCGTGGATGAGGAAGAAATCATCTCCGTGGCTGCGAACCGCCCCGCATCTCTCGACGGACCAATTCCGCCGCTCGCGATGGAGATGTCGTATTCCAGAATCGAACCGTCTCCGTTGTTCGGGGACAGCGAAGACACTATCGAGTCGGCCCCTGCGTCCGAAGAACCGTCGGAACCTCTCGATGCGGCAGAGGCGGATGATGCCGAGGACGTCAAGGTACCCGCCTATATGGCAGCGCTTACCTCTACTCTCTCACAGCAGAAGAAAAACAAGCAGGCCGCTCAAAAAGAAGACAAGAAGGACCCCGATACCTTTATCGAGTCGATCATTGTCGACGAGAAGAAGGCGGAGCGCGTCCGGGTCGGTCGGAATGCGACCGCGGTCATCAATCTGTTGAAGGCCGTGGACGGGGTCGAAGTCGCGGATCCGACGATTGCGGACGTCTATCTCACGTCGCCGAAGCGAATCGTGATCTCGGGCCGAAGCTTCGGAACCACGCAACTGCTACTGAGGATCGGAGAAGAGCAGCGAACCTTCCACGTCGATGTCGAGTTGGACCTGAGCCTGTTGAATTCGTTCATCAAGTCGGTGTCTCCGACGGCGAGAATTCAAGCGAGAAGCGTGAACGGCACCATTTTTCTCAACGGGACCGTGTCCGACACGGAGGCCGCCCATCAGATCACCGAGATGGCGGGCTTGATTCAGGGCGGCGAAATTCGCAGCAATCTGACCATCGCCGGTGTTCAGCAGACGATGCTCCGAGTGGTTGTTGCCGAGATCAACAAGAATGCCACCCGGCGACTGGGTATCAACTGGGCCGCGGGTGCTTCGAATCTCTCCCGTGACTTTTTCTTCGCCAACAATCTCGGGCAGCTCAATCCTACCGTGTTCGGCAGCGGCGGCGTGGCCAATGTCCTGACCGGGCAGCAGATCTTTGCGATGGGGCCCACTGCCAACCTGCCGTCAACGAACATGACCTTCGGATTCCCGCGTGCGGAATTCCAAATGTTCCTCAACGCCTTGCGTGAAAACGGCCTGGCACGCACGCTCGCCGAGCCGAACCTCGTGGCCATCAGCGGTCAGACCGCTACTTTCCTGGCTGGTGGTGAGATTCCGATTCCCGTGGCGCAGGGCGGCGCGGTCGCCGGCGCGATCACCATCGATTACCACGAATTTGGTGTTCGACTTGGCTTCACCCCGACCGTTCTCGGCGGGCAGGTCATCCGGCTTCACATCATGACCGAGGTCAGCGATGCCATCCCGACCAACCAGATCGCGGGTGGATTTCCGCTGTTTACCTTCACGACGCGTCGCGTGGAATCGACGATCGAATGTGGAAACGGACAGACCTTCGCGATCGCCGGATTGTTGAACGATCAGGTTCGCGCCAACGCGGCGAAGATTCCGGGTCTGGGCGATCTTCCCATCCTTGGAACCTTCTTCAGTTCGACCAGCTACGAGCGATCGATCTCGGAGTTGGTGGTTTTGGTTACGCCTCAACTGGTCGAGCCGTTGGATCCCCACCAGGTGGCACCGCCGCCGGGGAGCCTGATGACGGAACCGACCGATATGGAACTCTTCGCCATGCAAAAGCTCGAAGGGACTCCCAAGCCGCGACCGGAACCGGAGCGTGTGCCTCGGGATGAGTTCCCGGTGAAGACCCGCGTGGGCGGCGTCTCGAGCTGGCCGACTTCGCAACTCGCACTCCGTGGCCCGTGGGGCCTGGCCGAATTCGGCCGGAAATAAGGCGCGTCAAGACAGGGGCGGGCAACCGTGCCCGCCCTTTCAAAACCGGGAAGGGTAGCATCCCTATCCGGGACGATGTCTTGCATGGACACGTTTGTTGATGCGGGTTTCTGTGGGGATGTATTTTTTCCCAACGATGATTGTGACGGACCGGCCGATTCGATGAAATCAACGGCCGCTCCTGGTTGCAAGCGCCCTATCAGGGCTGAGTGTATTTCATGTTGCACACGAGGCATGCTTACCCGACCCGATACTGCCGGGCCGTGT
>CAYXGR010000199.1:0-5983 GCA_964464525.1 uncultured Planctomycetaceae bacterium | reverse complement strand
ACATGCTCAGTCACAGGATAGGCCATTGAACCCAACAGTTGATCGTTCAAATGCCGGCTTCAGCCGATTCGTGTTTGCCACCGACTTCAGTAGGTGGTTTGCACCACGCGCGCTTCCTGTCAGCCGGCTTCAGCCGGGCTTTTTTTCAGACTCATGCCCTGCTGAAAGTCCTATGGTGTGTCTTGAACCACCATGAGCAAGGAACTCAAGGCTCCTGTTCTTCAGCAGGACGCCCGCGAAGATCGGGATTGAGAAACACCCAGCCGCTATCTTTGGATGGCTTTTTCGGATTCTGTTTCTCCAGACGCCCGACATCGCCGCCATCATCGACATTGTTTTCCGCGATGGTCCACACCTTGATACCCTCGTCCATAATGGCGAATCGAATCGGCATGCCATCGAACGGATCGATCGGGACACGCTCGAGATAATCCGGCACGAGTGCATCCAGCGTGTTCGGCCAGGTGCCCCTATCCAGGCGGAATCGCTCACAGGCCAGCGCCGCCCGCAGCGCACGGTTCTGTCCCACGCCTCGAACCCACAATACGGCCGTTCGCGAAAATGAAGGCATCAGGGCGCGGGTCCATAGGCAATATCGGGGAATATTGAAGGAACTCATCGTCGCGTTCTTCATGGCCTGAATCGTCGCCGCATCGGGCAGACCGATCCCATCAACTTTTTCGTTGTACAACTCAATCCCGAAGGCGGTATCTATCTCCGGCAGAGCGGGCAGGTATCGCCAAAATTCGGCGACGATCCCTGTGCTCCCGCCTGTGCCGACGGACGAGATCATGTTGAGTTGAACACCATTGCCCGATCGCAAACAGCTCATAGTGTCGAGGAAGGACACCCGTTCCCCCATCATGGCGCCCTTGAAGTCAATGGATGTCTCCATCCCAAGGAGCCTGGAGTCCAGATCCCGTATCCTCTGTTCACTTAATCCGCAGAGGTTCACGGTTCTTTCGATCTGATCAAAAGCGCGTCTTTGAATCGCAATCCGAACAAGGGCGCCAATGATGAATGTGTCACATTCCATCACGCGTTCGAGATGGCACAGGTCCGCGAGTACCGCGCCGGCGCTATCGGCATTGCCCTCCTCGGCGTCGAGGGTAGCCTCGAGCGAGAGAGCCTTGCCGACAAGACGGATCGGCATCAGATGCGGAAGCATGATCTGGATAGCCGGCGACCTCCAGCCGATCGGAACACAACCCCGCTCCAGCTTGAGCGCCTCGTGGACGGCGGCAAGCTCGGCCTCTATTTCAGACAGATACCATTGCACGGCCTCCAGTTGGTCCTCAGGCAGTCGGCAACCCGTCAGCCCTGGCAGGGCCGATCCGATGATGGGTAACACCTGCTTGCGTTCCCCTGAAATCGACACCGCCAGCATCGCGTCCGCCTGCTTCAGGATCGGGATCGCCATGTTCTCATCGTCGTCGATCATCGGCAGCGTGGCGACAAGTTCCTCAAGCGTGGTGGGCATGCCCTTCTCGCGGATCGCCTGGATGCGGCCCGCGAGGCGCCGTTCCATCGCGTAGTCGAAGATCAGGACCGACAGGATCATCCCGACGAACAGCACCAGCACGACCGTCGACTTCGGGTGGGTACGGATCCATCCAAACAGGCCCCGAGGTTTATCCGATTCGTGATTCGGTTCATTCATGGTTGGCACCCTCTGCAACTGGGGCATGATTCACCGGCTGTGTCGTCGCAGGCTGAGTGGCGGCCTCCCGCGTCGGCTCCGGCACCGGCGGCGATGCGGGCCGCGTGGTCGGCGCGGGATAGTCCCCAATCGTTCCTCGAAGTTCAGCCCAAACACTACTGTCCGGATTGCGGGCCTCGAGTTGCCCCAGATAGGCGAACGCGGTCTCGCGCTGAGGGGCGCTCGCGATGAACTGTCGCGCCGCCGCCAGTGCCGCCGCATTGTCGTGACTTTGCAGTTGCAAGGTTGTCATCACGTACCAGGCCTCGGGAACATGACCGCCGAGTTCCGTCGCGCGGCGGGCCCAGCGCAGCGCGAGTTCCGCGTGCTCCGGCATGAAGGAGAATTGCTCGGCGAGACCGGCGTAGAGAATGGCCATCTGCCGGGCGACCGGCGTCGCATCGACAGGGCGCAGGCGTTTCATCTGCGTCTCGGCTTCACCCTCACGACCAGACGCCAGCAGCACGAGCAGGCGCATGTGCCCGGCCTCGGCCGGCAGCGGCACACGCAGGGCCGCGTCGCCCTCTTCCGCCATCGGCCCGTTCATGATCTCGCTCGCTTCGACGAGGCGTCTTAATTTTTCATCCGTCTTATTTTTCGGATCGGCGTGAAGTTGATATCGAACATTTTCGAGCAGGGCCGCGGCATGGGCGACGAACAATCGAGGACCGGCCTTCCCGTACATCTCCGCCGCCAACCCGGCGAGTTCGGCGGCCTCCGCGTGCCCGCCGGACCAATCCCGCGCGACCGCCACGATCCGCAGCGTCTCCGGCGACATCGGATCCTGCCAATCCGCCACGGCTCGCTGCGCGTCCTGCATCGCGAGGGTGTGCATGTCCTCCATGACCGACCCCGAATCGGGCCGCGATCCAAAGTCGCGCAGCAGCGCGCCGAACCGCTCGTTCACCAGTTGCCGGCGAAGCAGCTCGCGCATCCAGACCAGCCGCTCGGCCAGCGTCGCGTTCCCCTTGTCTCGCCAGAGCCGCTCGACCAGATCAATCTGAAACGGTTCATCGCGCCGGCTTTCATCCAGGGCAAGCAGGTATTGGATCGAACAGTCCCGCGCCGATTGAAGATCGCCCTGACGGCGATAGGCCTCGACCCGTGCACGGGCAAGTTCCGACGCCAGGCGCGAAACCCCCAGAAAATGCGGCGCGGCCATGTTGATCCGAGCGAGCTTGACCCAGGCCTCCCGGCTGAGCGCAAAACCCGAATCGTCCGGCGGCTGCTCGGATTCCATCAGCGCACGCTCAAACGCACTCGCCCGAGATCGAACCGCGAGCATGCGGGCGACCATTTTCCGCATCGGATCCAGCATAGCCTCGCCGGCGAAATCGGCCCCCCGCGTGGCGGCGGAAAATTCTCCGGCATCAAATGCCAGCGCCGCCTCGAAGTGCGAACGCTCCGCACGCCAATTCTGTATGCCGAAATAGCCCAGCACCACTCCCACAAGCACCGCACCAATTCCCGCCCAGCGCAGGGTCCAGGCGTCCAGCCGCGGCGCATCCCCGGTCACCACTGCCGCGGGTCGCTCGCGCCGAACCAGCACCCACAACGACGCCCAGACGGTCAGAAAGATCGGGGAAAAACCCGGTTGGCGCAGGGCCACACCCGAACACTCCTCGACGATCATGGCCACAAATGCAGCCGCAAGCCCGATGATCAATCCGCATCGGGCGAATGATTTCCCTTCGCGCCGCAGCCGATCAAAATGTTTCGCCACCCAGAACAGCGTGACGAGAATGGCCATGACGAAGGCCGCGACGCCCGCAAGGCCGATGTCGGCCAGCATTTCGAGAAATTCGTTGTGGGCGTGGGCGGTCCAGTGAAGATCGTCCGAGGCCATGACCGACGGGTCGCCAAGCTGTTCGTTACGGGCGTATTGACCGGCAAGCAGGGCATAGCCCCCCTCCCCGTGACCGCCGACGGGCTTCTTCAGAAAGAGATTGATCGCATAGGGCCATTCATGATTCAGACGGGAGCGGACGGAGTGTGCACGCCGGCCCATCTCGCCGGTCTCCGCCAGATGATAGACCTGTTGCACACCGACGATGGCCAGGGCGATGGCAACGAGGGCGACGACGGGCCGAATTTTCTTTCCGATCAGGAAGAAGACGATCGTAAATAGACCGGCGACAAGTCCAACCTGCGCCGATCGCGATCGGGTCATATACAATGCAAACGCGATGAGAATCATCGCCATCCCGCAGACGGCCATGATCACCAGATGTTTCCACGATGTGGATCCGCATGCGTCAGGCGACCGGCGGCCCCACGCACGCGCCGCCAAACCCGCGGCAAGAAATATCCCCGGAAGCAGACAGGCGCCAAACCAGAGCGCGTTGCCGATCGGGTAAGTCACCGGCTGACCCGGCAGTGCGCGGACGGCGTGATACCAGAGCCCAATCATCGCCGTCACGGCGAGCGTGGCAACCAGCACGGCGACCAGCGTGCGAACATGCTTCCTCGAAAGGAGCGTCGCCAGCGGCAGCCACCAGGCGATCTGCATGAAGCGGACAATCATCTGCCCCCGGCAGATCTCGGATCGGTCGGAAAAGAGCGACGTGACCGCGCTGATGAGAATCAGCAGACCCCACCAGAAGAATGGCCCGGCCGCCCGGGCACGAAGGTCGAAGAGATCATCCACAGTCAATCGCGGTCGTCGATTGGACAGGGCAAAGTGGAGACCGGCCAGGAGCATGAGCAGGGCGGCGCCGCTGTAGAAAATGAGGTTCCGAATTTCAACGCCTCGAATCGTCGGAAAGGCCCCCATCTCGGCGGAAGGTGTCGTGAGAGAGAGGGCGGCCACGACCGTTTTGAGCAGCGAGTCGTCATTCTTGTGGGCCTCGGAGAAGGCCGGCGGCGAGGTGAGCAGGCAGTTCAACACCAGTGCCGCCGAGGCGACGAGAACCAGCATCAGGCCGACTCTCGGCAGGGCGGTGGTTTCATTCGTCGGAGAATGCGGCGATGCGGCCGGTTGCGTCGTTGGATCCGTTTTGGTGTGATCGACTTCTGGCAATGTGACTACCTCCTCAAAAACTGGTCGTGGTATGATAGGCCCGGCTTCAGAGATTCGATAGGAACCGACACCCATGGCCATCAATGCGTCTCCCATGTATCAACAGGCCGAGGAGCGATTCCGCGCAGCCGTCGCACCCGCCGAAAAGATCGCCGCGCTGGAGGAGATGCTGCGCCAGGTGCCCAAGCACAAGGCCAGCGAAAAACTCCAGGTCCAGATCAAGCAGAAGCTCAAGACCGCCCGGCAGGAACTCCAGACCGGCGGTCGCAAGGGGAGCGGGGCGCGGCAGGATCCGTTCCACGTGCTCCGCCAGGGTGCGGGCCAGGTGCTCCTGCTCGGCGCTACCAATGTCGGCAAGAGCGCGATCGTCGGGGCACTGACGAAGGCCAAGGTCGAAATCGCCGAGTTTCCCTTCTCGACCCATACCGCCGTCCCCGGCATGGCCCACCACGAGGATGTCGCCATCCAGCTTGTCGACATGCCGCCCTTCATGGACAATCACGTGCAACCGGGCATGATGAACGCCTACCGACAGGCGGATGCGATCCTGATCGTCGTCGATCTGGCGGCGGTCGAGCTGATGGACCAGTTCGAGCAGGCCCTGACGCTGCTGCACACCAATCATATTCTTCCGGTCTCGACACCGGTGCTGGATTTCGGGGATGCGGAATTGGACGCCGAAGACCCCGGCGCACTGCCGAAGCGAACGCTCGTCGTGGCCAACAAGATCGACACGCCGGGTGCGGCGGACAACTTCGAGGTATTCCGCGAACTCGAAGCGAGCGAACTGAAAATGTTCGCCGTCTCTGCGGAGACAACTGTGGGGATGGACACACTGATGGCCGAGATATTCGGCTTACTCAATGTGATCCGCGTGTACGCGAAAAAGCCGGGCAAGCCGGCGGACCGAGAGTCACCGTTCATTCTGCCCGTCGGCGGCACGGTGCAGGACATGGCGGAACGAGTCCATAAAGATGTGGCCCGAGACCTGAAGACCGCCCGCATCTGGGGCGAAGGCATCCACGACGGCCAGCAGGTCCACACGACGCATGTCTTGTTAGACAAAAACGTGGTGGAGCTGCACCTGTAGTTGCACCCGTAGGATGGGTCATCGGACCCATCGGTTGATCGCACGCCGGGTGGCACTGTCAAGGCACGATCCCCTTTGGAACGTGCCTTGACAATGGTGAACCGCGATTTCGCCCCACAAGGGCTGCAACAAGTCAGCCTGTGGCACCGGTTTCCAACCGGTGCGTATCAACCTG